>NZ_CP159332.1:1503516-1804219 GCF_045057105.1 Maribacter sp. LLG6340-A2
AGGCTAATTCAAAATTTCTTTCTAGAATTTACTCATCGCAAACTTCTTGCTACCTTTAGTCACTTTTTAAATACTAAAGATGGCCAAAACAAAAACTGCCTTTTTTTGTCAGAATTGCGGCACCCAATATGCCAAATGGGTTGGGCAGTGTTCTGCTTGTAAACAATGGAACACCGTAGTTGAAGAAGTTGTTCAAAAAGAAGAAAAATCAAGCTGGAAATCTCCATCACAAACGGTAAAAAGGGTTTCAAAACCTCTTTTGGTCAACGAGATCAGTATTGAAAAAGAAGTCCGTTTAAATACGTACGACCTTGAGTTTAACAGAGTACTTGGAGGGGGGCTGGTTCCCGGCGCCTTAGTTTTGTTAGGCGGGGAACCCGGTGTTGGTAAAAGTACACTGCTCTTACAAATAGCCTTAAAATTGCCCTACAAAACCTTATATGTTTCTGGAGAAGAAAGCCAAAAACAAATTAAAATGCGTGCAGACAGGATTTACCCCAATAGTGAAACTTGTTTAATACTGACAGAAACCAAGACTCAAAATATATTTAAACAAATAGAAGCCACAACTCCTGATATTGTGGTTATTGACTCAATACAAACCCTACATACCGACTATATAGAATCTGCGGCCGGAAGTATATCCCAAATTCGTGAGTGTACCGCTGAACTTATAAAATTTGCCAAAGAAACCAACACACCTGTAATATTAATTGGTCACATTACAAAGGATGGATCCATAGCCGGGCCAAAAATATTGGAACATATGGTAGATACCGTTTTGCAGTTTGAAGGGGATCGTAATTATGTTTACAGAATTCTACGATCATTAAAAAATAGATTTGGCTCTACGGCAGAACTAGGAATTTATGAAATGCAAGGCAGTGGCCTTAGGGAGGTCAACAACCCCTCTGAAGTGCTGATATCAAAAAATGAAGAAGGACTTAGTGGCACGGCAATTGCCTCTACAGTTGAAGGTATGCGGCCTTTGTTAATAGAAATACAAGCTTTGGTAAGTACGGCAGTCTATGGTACGCCCCAGAGATCTACTACAGGATACAATGCCAAACGTTTAAATATGCTGTTGGCGGTATTAGAAAAACGAGCCGGATTTAAACTTGGGGCCAAAGATGTTTTTCTCAATATCACAGGCGGTATTTCCGTAGATGACCCTGCAATAGATTTGGCAGTTGTAGCAGCCATACTTTCCAGTAATGAGGATATTCCTATACCAAAAGGAATCTGTTTTGCCGCAGAAGTTGGTTTGGCCGGTGAAATTAGACCTGTACAACGTGTGGAGCAACGTATAACGGAGGCCGAAAAATTAGGCTATACTACTATTATAGTGTCTAAAAACAATAAAATTGGACTTAAATCTACAACCATCAAAGTACTGATGGCCTCAAAAATTGAAGAGGTAGTGCGGCACTTGTTCGGTTAACGTTTGTCGCGCATTATTCGTGCAAAAACCATTATGACAATGACCACGGCCGCAATGACCACAATTTGCCAAAAGCCTATTTTTAAAAGTATATATTTAATCATTTATGGTGCGGGATTTGGTAAACGTTGGTGTATGACATCAATTTCATTAATAATTTCCTCAGTAAGCTGCACTTCTATGCTCCCAATATTTTCTTTTAATTGACGCATTGTTGTAGCACCAATTATATTGCTGGTTACAAAATGTCTACTGTTTACAAACGCCAATGACATTTGAGCTAGGGAAATTCCGCTAGACTGTGCCAATTCATAATATTGCTTTGTAGCTTCAGATGCGGTTTCGCCTACATATCTATTATATTGGGGAAAACGCTGCAATCGTGAACCTTCAGGCATACGCCCTCCTAAATATTTTCCACTTAATGCACCAAAGCCCAATGGGGAATATGCCAATAAACCAATTTGCTCCCTTGCAGATATTTCTGCCATTCCTACCTCATATAACCTATTGAGCAGACTATAGGGGTTTTGCACCGTAATCATTCTTGGCAGAGTGCCATGAACCTTACTTTCCTCCAAGTAGCGCATGGTACCCCATGGGGTTTCATTGGACACCCCAACATGCCTAATCTTACCTTCGCGAACCAAATCACGTAACGTTTCCAGTATTTGGTGAATATTATCCTCCCAATGATCTGCAATATCATGTGTGTACCCGCGTTTCCCAAAATAATTTGTACTTCGTTCTGGCCAGTGTAATTGATATAAATCAATATAATCTGTACCCAATCTCTGCAGACTTCCTTCTACCGCCTCAATAATGGAATCCCTAGAAAATCCGGTAGTCCTAATAAACTTGGACATTTCTGCTCTTCCGGCAATTTTACTGGCAAGGACAATATCTTCACGATTTCCTTTTTTCTTGAACCAGCTACCAATAATTTTCTCTGTAACGGCATACCTGTCTTTGTGTGCTGGAATTGGATATAATTCGGCCGTATCAAAAAAATTGACCCCTTGCTCTACTGCATAATCCATTTGGGCATGACCTTCTGCTTCGGTATTTTGGTTGCCCCATGTCATGGTTCCCAAACAAATTTTACTTACTTCAATATCTGTGTGCGGTAAATTGGTGTAGATCATGCAACAATAAAATTTTATCAATTCAACGCAAAGCTAATAAATATATTAAGGTAACTTGCCTCATTTACCTCATCTATCTAGCTCAATTAGAATAGGACAATGATCGCTGTGTCTTGCTTCTGATAGAATAACGGACCTGGATAATCTATTTTTTAAGGTATTTGCCACCATGGCGTAATCTAACCGCCAACCTTTATTATTGTTTCTTGCGTTGGCCCTATAACTCCACCACGTATAATTTTCGGGTTCTTCATTAAACTCCCTAAAACTATCCACAAAACCGCTTGCTATAAAATTCCCTATCCATTCACGCTCAACAGGTAAAAATCCCGATACGTTCTTTAACCCTACCGGATTATGGATATCCCTTGCTTCATGACATATATTATAGTCTCCCAAGACAATAAGGTTAGGGTGTGTTTTCCTTAATGTATTGACATATTCCTGAAAATCGTCCATATAGGTTAGCTTAAGGTCTAACCGTTGAATATTGGTCCCAGAGGGCAAATACATACTCATAATGGATATATCCCCAAAATCTGCTCGGATATTCCTGCCCTCAAAGTCCATATATTCAATTCCTGTTCCAAAAACTACATTATCGGGCTTGGTCTTTGAAAGAATGGCTACACCACTATAACCTTTCTTTTGGGCACTAAACCAATAATTATACGCGTAACCTGCCTGCTCAAATAATGATACATCCAATTGCTCTTCATGTGCCTTAATTTCCTGAAGACACACTACATCTGGTGAAACCGCCACCAACCAATCTAAAAAGCCTTTTTTTAAAGCGGCTCTTATGCCATTTACATTGTATGATATAACTTTCATTTACGCTATTTTGTTTCAAAAATAGAAAACCATACTAAGTTTCAGGAACAAGAAACCCATTAAAATAAGTAATTTCACAGTTTATAAGACATGATATACTGTTTGAATGACCAAAACACAAGTATGATGAAATATTTTATTCCTTTTGCCACCCTTCTATTTTCTATTTCAATGGCCGGACAAGCCTATTATAATGACTTTTATAGACATGAAATAAAATTTAATGCCGGTCAATTTTTGGTGACCTCCGCAATAGAAAGTTCTTATGAGTATTATTTGAACGAGGATACCAGTTTAGGAGGCAGCATGTATTTTAATGGTGACGCCACCGCATATAATGGTAACTTTGGAATAGGGCCAAATATAAGGGCATATTTTGGCTACACCCCACAGAGCGGTTTTTTTGCAGAAGTTTTTGGATTGTATTACACGGGCGAAGACGATGAAGTGTCACAAAACCTAGGAGGTAGGGATTATGATTATGCTACCACGGCAATTGGGCTAGGCGCAGGCTCTAAATGGACCACACGAAGTCAAAGATTCATTATTGAAATACATGGTGGATTAGGAAGAAATATAAACCCAGAAGATTTTCAGACAGACTTCATGTTCAGAGCAGGGCTGTCATTAGGTTTTCGTTTTTAATAGGTATTTTTGACGTTTAATTTTTTATGAAAACAATTCTTTCCTTTCTTTTTTCTATTACATTTTGCTTAAACTTTTTTGCCCAAAACACAACTTTAAAAGATAGTGTAACACAGCTAAGGGAAGTTATAGTAATAGACACCCTGACCGCCAAAAACGCCATAGGCATTATACCATCCAAAATCATTGGGGCAAGCGTGTTCAATAATTATAGCCCAGTAGATTTCATTGGAGCAATAAACCAAGTGTCTGGTGTATATGCTTTATCAGGAGCTTTAAACACCAATAGAATTACCATTAGAGGTGTTGGATCCAGAACACCGTTTGGCACTGACAAATTGAGATTATATTACAACAATATACCGGTAACAAATGGTACAGGGTTTTCTACCATAGAAGCCTATGACCTTGAAAACCTTACCTCCGTTGAAATAATAAAAGGCCCTAAAGGAAGTAGTTTTGGCACCAATTTAGGCGGAGCCATAATCCTGAATACCAAAAAATTAGAAAACCGGCCCACTGCATTTACCAACAAAACCACTATTGGCTCTTACGGACTTATTAAAAATAACCTGGCATTCACCCACAATCAGAACGACCTGTACCTTTCTTTTCAATATGGCCATATGGAAATTGATGGCTACAGGGAAAACAATAGATTTGAACGTGATGGTTATTTACTGAATACTATTTATAGGTTATCCAAAAAAAGTGAAATAGGAATACTGTTCAACCATATTGATTATTCTGCACAAATAGCAAGCTCCATAAATCAATCAGATTTTGACGAAGACCCTACACAGGCGGCATTTACTTGGAAAAATGCCCAGGGGTATGAGGACAACAACTATAGCCTTATAGGAGTATCGCACACTTATAGACCTACGGGCAATTTAACGAATACCAGTAGTGTTTTTTACACCTACCTAGACCATTATGAACCCAGACCTTTTAATATATTGGACGAGTATACCAATGGCTTTGGTTTTAGGAACCTATTCTCCGGCACCCTTAATATATCTGATAAAGCACTTACCTATACATTTGGCGGAGAACTATATAAGGACGAATATACTTGGGGAACTTTTGAAAATTTATATGAGCAAAATAATGGCAATGGCAGTCTTAAGGGAGAAAGATTATCGGACAACAAAGAATTTAGGACACAGATAAATGGCTTTGCCACAGCGGGGTATTCCTTCTCTGAAAAACTTACCGCCCAAATTGGTCTTAACATCAATAAAACCAAATATGATTTTAGAGATCGTTTTACTGAGGGAGAATTTAATAAAAGTGCCCAACGCAATTTTAAAACCCTGTTCTTACCTAGTATGGATTTAAGGTTCACCCCATCGGCCCAAAGTCAATTTTATTTAAATATCAGCAGAGGTTTCAGCAATCCCAGTCTTGAAGAAACACTTACCCCATCTGGTGTCATTAACCCAGACATACAGCAAGAAATAGGAATGAATTATGAACTGGGAACCAAACTCACCAATAAAGATCAAAAGATGCAATTAAGAATTGCGGTTTATTTAATGCCAATTAACAATCTTTTAGTGGCCAAAAGAATAGATGATGATCAATATATTGGCAGAAATGCAGGAAAGACAGAACATAAAGGCCTTGACCTAGATTGGAATTATACTTTTTATCTATCCCCTAAAATATCCATTGCCCCTTATTTCAATTATTCCTTTAGCGCTCATAAGTTTATAGAATTTACGGATGAGGAGGCGGAACAGGATTATGCCGGAAATTCCTTAACCGGAGTTCCCAAACACAAAATCAATTTAGGGCTACAATCTACATTTGGCAATGGTTTCTATGCTAACATAACACATCAGTTTGTAGACAGCATTCCATTGACCGATGCCAATAGTATCTATAGTGACTCCTTTAATGTATTAAACGCAAAATTAGGATATGCGACTTCTTTGAACGACCATTTTAACCTAGGTATACATTTTGGCGTCAACAATATTACGAATACTACCTACGCGCAATCCGTTTTAATAAATGCAAGTAGTTTTGGAGGTAATGCCCCAAGATATTTCTATCCTGGGAACAATACCAACTATTATGGTGGCGTACAATTAAAATACACCTTATAGGTCTTCTATTCCATCTTTTTTAACCACGTCCTCATATCAACCGCATCATGTATGATTTGGTTTAGTGAGGATATTGAAACACGTTCTTGTTCCATGGTATCTCTATGCCTAATGGTTACCGTTTGATCCTCCTTTGTCTGGTGATCCACAGTTATACAAAATGGAGTACCATTGGCATCCTGTCTTCTATATCTTCTACCTACGGCATCTTTTTCATCATAGACCACATTAAAATCCCACTTGAGATCATCTATTATACTATGGGCAATTTCGGGAAGACCATCCTTTTTCAACAATGGTAAAATTGCAGCTTTAACGGGAGCTAAAACCGGTGGCAATTTAAGTACGGTCCTGGTGGTATTGTTCTCTAACTCTTCTTCTTTGAGAGAATTGGAAAATACTGCCAAGAACATCCTATCTAAACCTATAGAAGTTTCAAGTACATAAGGCACATAGTTCTTATTTACCTCATGGTCAAAATATTGTAATTTTTTACCGGAGTGCTCTTCATGACTTCCTAAATCAAAATCAGTTCTGGAGTGTATGCCCTCAAGTTCCTTGAAACCAAAAGGAAAACGGAATTCTATATCTGCGGCAGCATCTGCATAATGTGCCAATTTTTCATGATCATGAAAACGGTAATTCTCTTCGCCCAAACCTAAGGATAAATGCCATTTCATACGCTTTTCCTTCCAAACCTCATACCATTCTTTTTGCGTTCCGGGCTGAATAAAAAATTGCATTTCCATTTGTTCAAATTCACGCATTCTAAAAATAAACTGCCTAGCAACAATTTCATTTCTAAAAGCTTTACCGGTCTGTGCAATACCAAACGGAATTTTCATTCGACCAGATTTTTGAACATTTAAAAAGTTTACAAAAATACCTTGGGCAGTCTCCGGTCTTAGATACAGGTCCATTGCCGTATCTGCGTTTGCACCAAGTTTGGTGCCGAACATAAGGTTAAACTGTTTAACATCTGTCCAATTTTTTGAACCTGACATAGGACATGCAATATCCAACTCTTCGATCAAGGCTTTTACATCTGCTAAATCCTCGTTTTGCAAGGACTTCCCTAAACGTGATAAAATAGTTTTACCCTGCAATTGATAATCAACAACCCTTTGGTTGGTCTCTAAAAAGGTTTGTTTATTAAAAGCTTCTCCAAATCTCTTGGCCGCCTTATTGACCTCCTTTTCTATTTTTGCATCTATTTTGGCTACATAATCCTCAACCAAAACATCTGCCCTATATCTTTTTTTGGAATCCTTGTTATCTATCAACGGGTCATTGAAAGCATCTATATGTCCAGAAGCTTTCCATGTTGTGGGGTGCATAAATATTGCCGCGTCAAGACCAACAATATTATCGTTGAGCTGTACCATTGCCTTCCACCAATAGTCGCGTATATTCTTTTTGAGCTCAACACCGTTTTGACCATAGTCATATACCGCACTTAACCCATCATAAATTTCACTTGATTGAAATACATACCCGTATTCCTTTGCGTGGGATATTACACGCTTAAAATCATCTTCTTGCTTTGCCATGCGGCAAAAATAGAACAATAGCCCAAAAAATGAATAATTATTTTAATTGAAATTCAGAAGAAGTAATTAAACGTTCATCCTCAAAGACATTCAAGGTATAATTACCGGGAATTAAAGAACCTTCTGGTATAGTAATGGCTTCACAGATATAAGACTCCACACCTGTAAAATTAAACTCTACTCTTTTACTATATATATTTCCGTTAACGGTTATCGTATTTGCATTATCCTCTATAATCTGTTTATTGGGGTCTAAGAATTGAAGGTAAATAATCTTTTCGTTATCGGCTTCGCTCTCGTCTGCCAAAATTGTTACACAACCCCTTAATTTTTCAATTATTGAAGCTTTATTAGTTTTGGTTGGCCTTGTATTCCTAATTAATCTAAAACCACTACCTTCCGCATTGGCCATTTTCAAGTAGCTTTTGGTTTTTAATTTTTGGTTCAATTCCAAAATTTTCCTTCGCTGTAAAGCTTCTGCCTCTGCCAATGAGTTGCTATTGGCTCTTAATTGTTCCACCTGCTTTCTTGATTCATCATATTTATCGGTCAAAAGCATGTTATTGTAGCGTAAGAAATTGTTCTTTAAGATCAAGCTATCGTTCTTGGACTCCAACCTCCTAAGTTCACTTTTAAACTCCCTTAATTTTTCAACGGTAAAATTTAATCTGCCTACCGAATCTAAAAGTTCCTGTACCCTAAATTTAGAATCCTGTAATTCTATCTCGTTCATTTCGTTCTTTGCGGCAAGGCGATCCACATCTGCCTTCATGATGGTAAGGTCCCTTACCAATATAGCCTTCTCCTGCTCCAAAAAGTCTATTTGTGCACTAGACTGTGCATAACTGTAATAAAATGCGATCAATAGCGCAATGATCACAGCCACAAATGCAGCGAGCAAAATCTTATAATTGAATTTGTTATCTTGATTGTCCATTTAAAACACGGCCTGTAGGTTAATTTAATCTGTAAAATTTGATGCAAAACAGAATTTCAAATATACTAAAGGATGTTACCAACATTCTCCTGCCTATATCATGTTTTGGATGTAATGCACGATTATACGGAGGAGAGGTTATGCTCTGCACACTTTGCCGACATCAATTACCACTCACCGAGTATAATTTTAACGATGAAAATGCCGTTGACCGTATTTTTTATGGTCGAATTAACATTAAAAAGGCAAATTCTTTCCTTTTCTTCACCGATATTGGTATCGTAAAAAACCTAATTCACCATTTAAAATACAAAAATCAGGAAAAAATTGGTTTGTTTTTAGGGGATTGGTTTGGGCAGATTTTGAAAGCAAATGGCCATCTTAATTCAATAGATTATGTAATACCCGTTCCCTTACATCGTAAAAAGTTAAGGAAACGCGGCTATAACCAAGTAGCATTGTTTGCCCAGCGTATTGCATTTCATATTAATGCTACCTATGCAGACGACCTACTCATTAAAACTGCCAATACCAAAACACAAACAAAAAAGAGCAGATTGGGGAGGTGGTATGATAACCGTTCTTTATATGAAATTAAAAATAGTCACTTGCTAGAACATAAGAACATCTTGCTTTTAGATGATGTCATTACCACTGGAGCCACCATGGAAATTTGTGCTAGTAGTTTTAAAAAAATAGAGGGCGTAGTTATTTATATAGCCAGTATGGCCTTTGTACAATAGGCTTACTTTTAAACAAAATATGTTGTTTCTTTGTGGTCGATTATAGCACTTATGAGTAGAAAAATTCTAGGTTTTATATTTTTATTTATCATCTTATTGGTGTCTTACCAATGTGCACAAAGAGGTACACCTACGGGCGGCCCAAAAGATGTAACCCCCCCAGTATTACTCAGGGCGGAACCGGCCAACCTAACTACAAATTTCAATGGAAAAAAGATTAGACTTTATTTTGACGAACTGGTTAAATTAAAGGATATACAAAAGCAACTGATAGTATCTCCTCCCTTAAAATATGCTCCTGTATTATCACCCTTAGGAGGTGCCAATAAATTTGTAGAAATAACAATAAAGGATACGTTAGCGCCCAACACCACCTATACGCTTAATTTTGGAAGGGGTATTGTGGACAATAATGAGGAAAATGCCATTCCGTTTTTTACATATATATTTTCTACCGGAGATTATATTGATTCTTTAGAACTTTCTGGCGTGGTAACCGATGCCTTTAATAAAAAAGTTGATCAATTTATAAGTGTAATGCTCTATAAAATTGATACCAGTTATACCGATTCTACCATATATAAACGACCTCCTAATTACATTACAAATACGCTGGATAGTGCCGTAATTTTTAAGCTTAAAAATTTAAAAGAAGGTAAATATGCGCTATTTGGCCTAAAAGATGCTGCCAACAATAATGTGTTTGATCAAAAAACGGATAAGATAGGATTTGTAGAGGATACTATAAATTTACCTACAGATTCCACATATTTATTGAATCTTTTCAAGGAAATACCGGATTATGGGGTAGCCGTACCCAGCATGGAGGCAAGTAATAAAATTAGTTTTGGGTATTACGGAGATGGTTCTAACATTGAACTTGAGCCTTTAACTTCCCTGCCAGACTCCGTTAAATATATAGTGGCAAAAGAAAGAGAGAAAGACACATTGAATTTTTGGTTTACCCCGTTTGAAATGGATTCTATCTTGTTTTCAATTACCAATGAGCAGCTTAAAATAAAAGACACTTTTAACGTCAAAAACAGAAAAGTTGCCTTTGATTCCTTAAAAATATCAATGAACCAAAGAGGAAATATTGAATTTGACCAACCTATAAATTTACAGATTAACTCTCCCTTAATTAGTTTTGATACTACCAAAATTAATTTAATGGATAAAGATTCTATACCCGTGGTCCACACCATAAAATTGGATACCTTGGAAAATCAATTAAATTTTGGCTTTAACATAGAAACCAGTCAAAATTACCAATTGGAACTTTTACCCGGTGCAATCACAGATTTTTTTGAACAAACGAACGATACTTTATCTTATAACTTTAAAACAAAAAGCCCTGCAGATTATGGTAATTTGACCTTAAACCTCAACGGCAACTCCATACAATACCCTATCATTGTACAACTAACTAATGAAAAAGGGGAAGTTCAGCGCGAAAAATATGCCACAGAAGCGCAACCTTTTGAATTCACCAACCTAAATCCAGGTAAATATTTAGCTAGGGTAATTTATGATCTGAACAGAAATGGAAAATGGGATACAGGAAACTTTCTTCAAAAAGTACAGCCCGAAAGAGTAAGTTACTACCCAACCCTTATAGAATTACGTGCCAATTGGGAGAAAATAGAAACTTTTAATTTAATAGAATAACCTATTATTTAATAAACGAAACATGAAACTAAATTTATTACTAGTAATATTCCTTTTAATCTGTAACTCATTGATTGCTCAAATTAATTATCAAAACGAACAATCCGGCACTTTTCAAACAGGAAATATAGATTCACCATTTTTAAGAGTTTCAAAATCATCTGGGAACAAAATAGTTGGTAGCATTTACCTTAATGAAGAATGGGAACAGGCTACAATATCAGATAATGCAAAGAAAACTTATAAATCTATGGCTAGGTTTAATGCTTATCATAGTGAAATAGAAATATTAACCGACAACAAAGTGAAAGCTCTAGTAGCTGATGAAAATTTAGAAGTATCTCTGAACGAACGATTATTTACGCCCATTAATTTACCCTCTAAAATAAAACCAATATTTGCCGAAAAATTAGTTAGTGGAGAGTATAGTTTATATAAGGTTTATGATATTAAAATTAACAAAGCACCATCTGATGCCAAACTATTAAATTTAGAAAGTAACGACAAAGTTGTCATCTATTCTGAATTGTACTTCATGACTAAAGATAAAATTCAAAAAGTACCAAACAGCAAAAAAGAGTCAAAAAAACTACTACCCAACAAAATGATTGCACTAGCTAACAAAGAAAAACTCTCAATTAAAAAAGATCAGGATGTCATTGAGATATTTAAACTTTATAATGCAGTAAAATAAAGCAGTTAGTTAGCTAATTATAAATTGGTCTTTATCCTCCAAAAAGTTAAGTTTTGTCCTTACTTTAATGATATGGCTTTTAAGAACTTCAAATATTAAGATTTCTTCTTTTGCAGAATGGACCAATGATGTTCCTAATACATCATATGCACTAGTATGACCTGAATAGCTATGACCAAGTGCATCTACACCTATACGGTTTACACCTATACAATACACCATATTCTCTATTGCCCTTGCCTTTAATAAAGCATCCCAAGCATTAATTCTTGGGGTAGGCCAATTGGCTACATACAGTAAAATATCAACATTTTCGGTATTTCTACTCCATACAGGAAATCTAAGGTCATAACATATTAAAGGGCATATTTTAAAACCTTTAAATTCCACGATCAACTTTTTACTGCCTTTTGTGTATTTTTTATCCTCGCCTGCCAAGGTAAACGTATGTCTTTTATCATAAACATTATATTGGCCATTAGGAAACACAAAAAAAAGTCGATTGTAATACAGGTCATTCTCCTTAAACACAATGCTACCTACAACGGCACAGTTCTTTTGCTGTGCCACTTGCTGCATCCAATGCAAGGTATACTCGCCTTCCTTTTCATTTATATGCTCTGGCGACATTGTAAAACCGGTCGTGAACATTTCCGGTAAAACGATCAAATCCACCGCTTCCTTGATCTGATCTATTTTTTCCTTAAAAAAGAGTCTATTGCCTTGCGGGTCTTCCCATTTTATTGGGGATTGGACCAGTGCAATTTGTAAGTTATCATTCTTGGACATTATATTCTTATTCTAACAAATCTACCAATGCACTTAAACCCTGAGTTTTGGCATGGTCTAGTGCGCTATTTCCCCTATTATCCTTAATAGTCTTGTCCGCTCCATTGGCAATCAAAAGTTTTGCAATTTCAAGCCTATTGAACTGTGCAGCATAAATCAAGCATGTTGCACCCATGGCATTTCTTCCATTAAGGGCTGCACCCTTTTCTATTAAAAGTTTTGCAATATCAGTAAACCCTTTGAAACAAACCCCCATGAGAGCTGTATTCCCAGAGGCATCAACCGCATCTATCTTTGCGCCTTTTTCAAGCAATAAACACGCTATTTCCGTTTCATCATAATAGGTGGCCAATATTAATGGTGTGGAGCCCCTTGCATCCTTGCTATTAACCAACATGGCATTTTTGCTCAACATTTCCTTTACCTCATTATAATTACCTTCTCGAATTGCCTTAAAGAAAAATTCGTTCATAATTTAAAATGTTACCGTTATTAAGTTAAAAAAAGGTTGTTTTCTAAGTTTTTTCCTACTAATTTCATTCTTTCCTACATTGCAAAAAAATGTACCTTTAAATAAAAACTAATTTCTTTTGAAAACAATAGCTATTGACTTTCTTTTAGAGAAAGCTCCCATTGCAATTGCTATGGTAGATACTAAGTTAAACTATATTAACTATTCAAACCAATGGCGTAAGGAATTTACGTTAAATAAATCTGATTTTAACGGTAAAAATTTGTTTGATGCTCTAATTGAAACTCCAGATCAATTTAAGAAAGATATTGAACAAGGGTTAAATGACAAAGAAATTGAAAACTTGGGTCAAAAGTATATTTTATCCAGCGGTAAGATACAATGGCTAAAATGGAAAATTCTACCTGTAAAGGATGAGCTTACCAAAAAATTAGAAGGTTTACTCATCTTTTTAGAAAACATCACAAAAGATAAAAAGGAAATAGAATTACTTCACAAAGCTGAGTCAGTAGCAAGAATTGGGTGCTGGGAAGTAGACTTGGTGAACAATACGTTGTTTTGGACCAAAACTACCAAGGATATCCACGAGGTAGATGAGGGCTTTATACCCGACCTGGCTCAGGGTATTAACTTCTATAAAGAGGGCGCTCATAGAGATAAGATCACAGAGTTGGTAAATAGAGCTATTGAAGAAGGCAAACCTTGGGATACCGAACTGATAATCATAACAGCCACCGGAAAAGAGTTATGGGTTAGGGCTAAAGGGGAAGTAGAATCTGCCAATGGCCAACCAATTAGAATTGTTGGGACTTTCCAGGATATTGACCAAACAAAAAAAATTCAATTGGCCCATGAAGAAATTACCGAACGATTAAAAATTACCACCCAAACTGCACAAATTGGATTATGGGATTTTAACCTAGAAACAAATGAATTGGTCTGGGATGACGCAATGTTCCAAATTTTTGGAATTGAAGAAAATGAATTTTCCGGGACTTTTGAAGACTGGGAATCTAGCATTCACCCAGAGGACAGGGAAAAGGCCTTAGAAGCATCGAACAAATCTATAACCGGTGACAAGGATTTTGACGAAGAATTTAGAATCGTTTTAAAAGACGGAAGTGTTAAACACATTAGAGGCACATCCAAAACCATAAAAGATTATAATGGCAAACCCATTAAACTTACCGGCGCAAACTGGGACATTACAGATTTAAGAAGTACAGAACTGAAATTGATCAGAAGTACGGAGTCCTTTATGGAAACATTTGACCACGCTTCTATTGGAATGGCCTTGGTAAGCCCTGATTTTAAGTGGCTAAAGGTCAATAAAAGTTTATTGAACAGTTTGGGCTACACGGAAAAAGAACTTCTGGGCATGAAAACTTTGGACATAACACATCCAGATGATATTCTTGCCAGCGAAACATTTCATAGTGGTGCTTATGATGGCCTTAATGATACCTACCAATTAGAAAAAAGATATTTTCACAAAGATGGCCATTTGGTACATGTAATATTGGGGGTAACGGTTGTTAAGGACATGAACGGTAATCCCAGCCATACTATTGCCCAATTTTTGGATATTACGGACAGGATAGAATCTGAAAAAAGATTACAGACCTTGGTAGAAGTCACCAAAAGCCAAAACGATAGCCTTATGAACTTTGCTCATATTGTGTCTCATAACCTAAGGTCTCATTCCACCAATATGACCATGTTGACAAAATTTCTCTCCCAGGAGGAAGACGAGAATGAACGCAAGAACCTGCATAAAATGATATCTAACGCTGCGGAAAGTTTGGCCGAGACCATTACCCATTTAAACGATGTTGTGCAGGTTAAAACCGGCGCTTTGGAAAATTTAAAAAGTCTAAGTGTTCTTAATACCATTCATCAAATTAAAAAAAGTATTGGAGGCCTTTTAGAAGAACAGAATGCTATTTTGAATATCAATATACCTAAAACACATTTTGTAAATGCCGTACCTGCATACTTGGAAAGTATCTTTTTAAATATCCTAACCAATGCCTTAAAATACAGGTCCAAAGAGCGAACGCCCGTTCTTGACATTTCCTCCAAAATTAAGGGAGACTATGTCAAGATCACATTTTCCGACAATGGCCAAGGCATAGATTTAAAACGACATGGAGACAAAATATTTGGAATGTACAAAACGTTTCATAAACACAAAGACGCCAAAGGTATTGGTCTTTTTATTACAAAAAATCAAATTGAAGCTATGGGTGGAAAAATTAACCTTGAAAGTACCGTTGATGTTGGTACCACAATCTTTATAGAATTAAAAAAAGCATAATGAGCATGAAAAACGTACAAGTTTGCTGCATAATCGATGATGACCCCATTTTTATTTATGGTACTAAAAGGATTATGAAGGAAGTAGATTTTGCCGAAACCATCCTAGTATATAATAATGGCCAAGAAGCCATAGAAGGGTTAATGGAAATTAGCCAAACAGAGGAGCTGATGCCAGAAGTTATATTCTTGGATTTGAACATGCCCATTATGAACGGTTGGGAATTTTTGGATGAATATACCAACATACCAAATCATAATCCTGAAAAAACCATTATCTATATCATAAGTTCATCTGTTGACCCAAGAGACCTTGAACGGGTAAAGAATTATGAGCAGGTTAATAACTATATACTAAAACCCATAACACCAGACGATCTATCCACTATCTTAAAAGCTACAAAGGCTTAGTCCACAAAAAAAAACCTCAACATTATTAGGTTCATTTTATCTAAAATTGGTCACATTTAATTATTCTACTATAAATAAATGTTATCTTTCTATCAGTTTTATTTATTTTGTTCAAAAATATATATTGTCACTAGCCAAATTAAAAAATAAAATAAAAGATTAAATTAATGGGCGTATTTACCAGTTGCTGTATTATTGATGATGATGAATTTTTTATTTTAAGCAGCAAGAATACCTTAAAGCAAGTAGATTTTAGCACAAACATTTTATATTATACCAATGGCCAGAAAGCTTTGGATGGACTAGTAGGCCTTATTGTTGAGAATATTAAACTACCTACCATTATCTTTCTTGATTTAAATATGCCCAAACGGGACGGATGGTCTTTTCTGGAAGAATTTGAAGCCCTACCAGAGGATAAAATAAAACATATACAGATTTATATTACAAGTTCTTTTATTAGCCCGTCATTGATAGAGAAAGCAAAAAAATATAAATTGGTCAAAGACTACATTGTAAAGCCCTTAACGGAGAAAGCCTTACTTAAAATTACTGCTTCACAAAAAGTTACATAACATTATCTAACACCAGGTGTAAAATCATCAGGTGCGTTTTGCGGACTGTTCGTAGTACCCGCTTCTCCAGTGTCATTATAAATGATCCATTCTGCTGGCGTGAACGTATCATTTGCAATCAAAATTTCCGGTTTACGCAAGGCTCTACCGTCTTCAAATTCATGGTTGGTTCCACTGCCGTCTTCCCCAATAATCCCATACATATCCACTATTGTTCCAAAAGGATCAATCAACGCTAAATTATCATCTCCATTAGAATCTGCAGGTGTATTGGTACCCACTGCAATATCCGGAGCAAAACCATATACCTGTTCAAACTCTGCCGCATTTGGTGATACCACCAATAGTGATTTTCCCCCAATATTATAATTGGATAAATCTATAGAGGAACTTATGGTTAAATTAGCATTGGTATACCTGACCAAGCTCCATCCTTTTAATGACAATTCAGTCTCAGAGGAATTATACAGCTCTACAAATCTAGCAGCAGCATTATTATTGGGGTCCGCAATTTCAGAGAAGAGTATGTTCTTTGAAGTAAATTCATCAATTACATCTGTGCATCTTTCATTTGTAAAAACAATGTCTTCAAGGTTTCTTACCGTTAAGAAAAACGCACTACTTTTTTTAGTTAAAATTCCTGTTATAGTACCCGATTTTTCCGGAATTGGTTGTTCATGAAAACTTGAATACCCACTATTAACTAAGCCTATTTCATTATCATCACAATCCAATACAGGTCTAACGGTTTCTTCATTTGTAATGGCAAAGGGTTCACCAATTACTTCTTCCGCAAATTCCACGTTCTCTAACTTAATAAGGGTATTTAGCATATTATCGGCTAAATTAGGTAAGGACACCACATTTGGTTCAACCCCCAAATTGTCTTCACAAGAAACCAATATATGGTCAAAAACCACTGTTTTGGGAAGTCTACCTACACTACGGTTCCCAAATGACGTAAATACTGCCCCTAACTTAAAAAGGTCATTTGACTTGCCTAAATAAAGTCCTTTTAATTTAATGATTACGTGCTGACCAACATTAAAGAACAAATGGGAATCTCTTAACTCCAACTCTATCTGCAACCCAGCTGTTGGGCTATTGCGTTTATCTTGAAAATGAATGACATTATAAAAATTACCTGCTATATCAGACGACGTTACGTAGCCTTCTATCATTAAATCCTTTGGTGTTTCTGTCTTTTTGGTACTTGTTTTATCTTAAATTCCCAAGATTCAAAAATTTAAAAAAAAGCGAAACTTTATAAATTGATGATGATTGATAGTTTTGTAATCAACTGAATATATTGATTTAAAAATAATGTTAACGTTTAGCTAATACAATTTAATTAATTATCTCTGTATACAACTAAAATTCATTTACGTTAAAAACCATAATCATAGTAACCTAGAGCTTTAAGTCTGAAATCCATAGCTTGTTCACTAACTTTAAATTTAAGACTTATTTGACATTTCTTTACCTCATAATCTAAGACTTCAGGTAGTTTTAAAATTTCCTCAGCTATAAGTTTTTTAGGCATCAACAAAGAAGCTGCAAACTGATTAGCTTGTCTTTCCATAAGATAATTTTCTCTAGTACTATTTTTTCGAAACAACTTATCACCCTTGTAATAGTCAACAAATAAAGACTGTTGATTTATATGCAACATGTAGTGGCCAATTTCATGTGAAATAGTAAAACGTTGCCTATTTTCAGGATGATTAATATTTACACCAACAATATCTTGATTATTTTTTCTCACTAAAAATCCAGACACCTCATCATCTAAATCCTGCATTTCTACACGAATACCTAAAGATTTAGCGAGCTTAGAAATTTTTACAGGCGCCTTCAATAAATCGTGATTTATCAAAAGTTGTTCTGCTAATCTATCTATGTTCGTAGTTGTCATTTGAGAGTATTTCTTTTAAAACGTCTATAGTCTTTTTATTATTTGAATTAGTGTTTTTATTTACTAATTCAACAACATCAGAATCTAAATCACTAACTATCGACTGATACTCAGATGTAGTTGGTAAAATCTCTGATATTTCACATTTTAAAGCAATTGAAATTTCATAAATTGCTTTTAAAGTAGGCTGCTGATTTCCTATCTCAATATTTGATAAAGATGATCTACTAAGATAAATTTGTTCAGCGAGAGCAGATTGTCCTATTTTCTTCTTTTTTCTTACTCTTTTAATATTAACCCCAATAACATTACAAAGTGACTGAGTAGTGTCTTTCATAACTAAATATAAATGTAAGAATATATTCGCAATATAAAGATACTCATTTAATGTTTATCAAACAAGCATTATTTACTAATATTTAATACTTTTTGCTGGTATTATATTTTTTATTATCTTTGTTACTAAATGATTTCTGGAAGGTCCAGAAACAAAAAAACCAGATGGAAAACCACCTGATTTTAAATTTATTTAAGAATGTTGCGGGTCTAGTTTAACCCTCAAACCCTTATACTGTAGGAGGTACAAAGGTACATATTCTTCTTTAAATTACCAAATGTGGTATTTTATCTTGTTTTTCAATCTTTAAATAAGACAAGAAACTTAAAAATTAAAATTTATACCCACTTACAGTAATCTTCAACATACTGAGGGCTACCAATTCTTTACCATTGCTTGGGTTAACGATTAGCATGGTCTACAAGTTTTTTTAAAATTTTAAAATTAATGAATATGTACTACTATAAAGTAAACATGAAAAGGTTTGAATCTAGTGAACCTATAATCACCGGTAAAACCATTTTAAATAAGGCAGGTTTGATACCTGAGGAGGATTATGAACTTTTATATAAAGTAAATGAAAAAGGATTTACTCCAATACAGCTTGACGAAAAAATCGATCTAAAAAAGGTAGGTATTGAAGGTCTAAAAGCTGTTAGGTATAAATCTTTGGTAATAAAGGTCGATGACAAAGATGTAGAAGTAGAAAACTGCTTTATGACACCTTTGGAAATAATGGCTATCGCAAATATTGATTCCAATAATTTTTACTTGATAGAGTTAAGAAAAGGAAATGTAGAAGTTACCTATGAAGATGATGTGGAGCATAAAATAGCGATTCATAAAAATTCATGTTTTGTTACCTGTCCGATTGAAATTAAGGTTGAATGTGTTATTGTTAACGCCAAAAATAAACCTTGGTCAAAATCAAGAATATCATTTGAAGAGGTGGTAATACTTGCCTATGATGTAATATCCCAGAATCCAAATATAATTTATACTGTAAATTATGTAAAAGGTGTAGCTAATAAGCCAGAAGGCAGTATGATTAAAGGCGATGAGATTTCTGTTAAAAATAAAATGATATTCAATGTTACAAGAACAGATAAATCATAGCTCAGACATTAAGGAACTACGTAACGAAAACTACGTAGTTGAAGTCAAAGGTAATTTACTTTTGATACACGATGTTCCTTATTTGAACTCGAAGAAGGAATTATTGAATGGTACGGTGGTCTCCACCGTACCTTCTTTAAAACCTAATGATCATGTAGTAAGTTTTATCGGTGAAGCGCCATGCGATTGCAATGGTACTTTGATGAGAAACTTAATCAACAATAGTAATAAAAGAAACTTAGGCAGTGGTATAGTTGTTGACCACATGTTTTCTCATAAACCTACGCCATTGTATCCTACTTACTATGACAAAATGACTACATATGTAAAAATACTTTCTAATCAAGCTCAAAAAATATATCCGAAAGCAACAGCACAAACCGGTAGAGTTATAGAATTTAATTTAGAAGGGTCTGTTTTACATTATAGTGATACTAATTCGGCTAGGTCAGAAATTGATGCAATCAATCAAAAACTTTCAGGTTTGAAAGTGGGCATTATTGGACTGGGAGGAACAGGTTCATATATATTGGATAAGGTCGCCAAAACTTTAGTTCAAGAAATTCATCTTTTTGATGGTGATATTTTCAAGCAACATAATGCCTTTAGAGCCCCTAGTGCAACGACTAAATCAATCATTGATCAAGGTCATTTTAAAGTAGACTATTTAGCTAATTTGTATGGAAATATGCACAAATTCATAGTACCTCATGCTAAATATCTGAATGAACAAAATTTAGGTTTATTAAATGGTTTAGATTTTGTTTTTATCGCAATAGATAAAGGAAGTGTTAAACGTTTAATTTTTGACAAGCTAGAGAAACTAAATTTACCCTTTATTGATTGTGGTTTAGGTATTGAAAGAAAGGGCAATGAGCTGATGGGAATAGTTAGAACAACTTTGAGTACCCCAAAGCATAGAGAACATGTTTATAAAGGCATTATAAGCTTTGTTGACGATGACGATGATGAATATTCATCTAATATTCAGATAGCAGACTTAAATGACCTAAATGCTCTTTTTGCGGTTTTAAAATGGAAAAAATACTATGGCTTTTTAAATGATTTAACGTCAGAATTACATAGCACGTATTCAATTAATGTAAATACGATTTTCAATGGTGATGCAGCATAAATTTGTTGAGTTAATGCCTGATACTATAAAAGAAGGAATAATATATATTTCTCCTGAATATGGAACGGTAATACATTTATGTGCCTGTGGATGTGGAGAGGAGATTAATACTCCTCTCTCTCCAACAGGATGGGAATTAACCTATAATGGAAAGTTTATAAGCCTAAGCCCTTCAATAGGTAATTGGAGCTATATATGTCGATCACATTATTGGATTTTAAAAAATAAAGTCATTTGGGCTGAGGATTGGTCAGAAAATCAAGTGAATTTAAAAAGGCAAAACGATAAGAAAGAAAGTGAATCTTATTATTCAAAAAATAAACTTAAAGAGAATTCTCTTGAAAAACAGTATGATAATAAAAATATGAAGATTGCAGAAAAGGACACCTTTTGGACTAAGATGTTAAAAATTTTTAAATAGATATCTTTTTAGATAAGAAATCAAGTCATTATTACGAATTGATTCTTTTATTTAAAAATAAAATAAGATAAGTTATATTACTTTGAAGTAGAGCTTTTAGGTTAGAAGCTGCAAAACTTAACAAACGCATAATTGATTCTGTTAGAAAGCATGATAAGGATGCAAAGCTTATTAGTATGGGAGATTTTAATGATGACCCCATAGATCCAAGTTTTAAAAAAGTACTTAAGGTTGAGCAGAATATAAAAAAGCTGGATTCGACCAGTCTGTACGGTCCCATGGAAAGACTTTTTAGAAAAGGCAGAGGCTCTTTGGCCTATAGGGATAGATGGAACTTATTTGACCAACTCTATATGACCGCTAGCCTTATTGACAAATCAAAATCTACTTACAGTTATTGGAAAGCTGGTATTTTTACACCAGATTACCTTATAGACCAAAAGGGTAAATACAAGGGTTACCCGTTACGCACCTATGCCGGAGGTAGCTATATAGGAGGATATAGCGACCATTTTCCCGTATTCCTTTATCTAATTAAAAAGGTAACACCTTAGATTGGCATGTACTAATCCAACTCTTGGATCTCTATATTTTTCCACCTTACTTTTATGCCACCCCCATCATGAATTTGTAATAAGATGGATCCTTCACCGGCACCAATGATCTCATCTTTCAAAGACACCATTTCCGTACCGTTAATATAAGAGCTTACATGATCACCTTCTACCATGATTCTCATGTGGTTCCAGTCTCCAAATTTTAAAGCCTTATCTTTTTCAAGTTGGGGCTTTATTAACCATTTTCTACCATAAGACTCATAAATGCCTCCTGTATACTTGCCTGGCGGAGCCACTTCTACTTGCCAGCCACTCACCGTAGTTCCTTTAACGGTAGACCTTATAAAAACGCCACTATTGCCGTTGGCCTCTTGCTTAAAATCAAGGTCCAGTACATAGTTTTTATAGTGTTTATCCGTTGCCAAATATCCATAGCCTTTATCCTTACCGCTTTCGCAAATAAGTTCACCATCTTCAACATACCATTTTTCGGTTCCAAAAACAGTCCACCCCTCTAGGTTTACACCATTGAACAATTGTTCTTGGGCATTCATGTTACAACCAAAAATTAGGATGAACAAGACGAATAAAAGTTTCCTCATAGTAAAAATGGGCTAGTTAATTAAACCATTGGCCCCAAGGAATTCTACTTAAAATAAGTAACAAGCCTATACCATAAAATATAGCAATACTCTTAAATTTTTTATCCCCTTCCACAAATTTTTTGTGCCTGGACCATCCAACGGTAATCAATGCGATAGCCAAAATGTTTATAAAAGGATGTTCAACTGCTAGTAAGCGCGCAGCGGATGTTAAACCTCCCATACCAAATTCTTGCAAAGCATGTAATCCACTGGGAGAGACAAAATAGAGCACAAGGCCCACCAATAATTGAATATGACAAAGGATTAGGGCAAAAAGACTAAGCCTTAAATCTTTGTTCATATTAAAGATTCTTTTTCCAATAAGACCGGTTACGGCATTGGCAACCGCCAAAATTAACACGGCCAATGCTACATAGGCCAAATAAGAATGAAGCATTTGAATAGTTTCGTACATAGTTGTTTAGTTTTCAAATTTAAAAGTACTGAATTTTGAGCATAAAAAAACCCTGACTTTAAAGTCAGGGTTTATATTTTAACAAAGAACTAGTTTAGAAGGTAAATCTAGCACTTAAGTTCCAAGTGGTACCAAAACCAAAGAAAACACGGTTACTGGTATTTATACCGTCATAAGTATCATCTCCTGGCTGTGCAAAAATATTAGTATCCGATTCTGCTATATAAGTAGTATCAAACAAGTTATTTACATTTAACCTGAAGCTTAGATTCTTATCATCAAAAGGAATGCTATACGTTGCACCAGCATCTGCAAGACCAAAAGATGGTAATTTTAAAGCGCCATCAGGACCTACACTAGTTGCATCGAACTGAGCATATAAATTACCTGCAAAACGGTAACCAAAATCAAGGTTTAAGTTGTTAACTACATTGTAGTCTGCACCAATAAATGCAGTAAACTGAGCAGCATCACCAACTTTAACACCATCTAACTCCAATGTTTCAACTTGTTCTACGCCACCTATTACAATTGGTGCCTGGTCATTATCAAAGTATGTTGCCGTAACATCATCCTTATACTCCCAGTTACCAATAGACATCATACCTGTTAAGCTGAATTTGTCACTAACAAGATATCTACCGTCAAGTTCAATACCCGTATGAACTTGTGTAATGCCCAAAATGTTTGCTGTACCACGAATTTCATCTGGCTGGTCTGCATTAAAGGTTGCACCAACAGACTCAAACCTATCTTTCCAGCTTGTGTAATATAAGTTTACATTAGCTCTAAACTTTGAACTTCTGTACCCATAACCTAATTCAAAACCGGTAATTTTCTCGTTTGTCAAGTTCGGGTTTAAATTATTTCCAAAATTGATATAAACTGCATCAAATAATGGTTGCTTAGAATAATAACCTGCATTTGCAAAGAAGTTATTTCTTGCATCAACATTCCAGTTTAATCCACCTTTAACGTTTCCACCTAAGATGTTTTCGTAATCCGTTTTTTCTGCAGGTACTTCATTAAAGAATTCTTCCCTTGCAAAACCTTGGTTAGATAACGCACCTTGTACAAAACCGGTAATATCCTCTGTGAAATTATATTCTATTTGACCAAATAAACCTAACCAGTTTACCAAACCAGTATTATAGTAATCTATTTTTTCCTCATCATCAATGTTACCAAATACCCACCATGGCTGATTTGCCTTGTATGTTTCAGCAAACAATGTGTTAGGGTCATTTCTGTTATCCGTTTCTTGGTATACATCACCTCCTAAAAGATCATTTACTCTTCTATAGTGGTATCCTGTATATTTTCTTAAATCCACACCAAAATCAATTGTAAGATCATCAGAAATACGGTTATTGAAGTTAGCCAAAAGTCCGTACCAGTTATGCGAGTTTACAGAAGCCCTTCTAGTAATACCGTTAGTATTGTTCTCATTAGGATTCTGATCACTGTTATTTACATATTGACCATTTATTTGCTCTCTTGGAGTAGCGCTAAAGTCTGAAACCAACTGACCACTGTTGTAAGAAACGATATCATCTACCCTAATTAATCCATCTGCGGTTCTAGGTAATGCAAATTGTCTTGCACCATTGATTTCTCCAATCTCTCCTGTTCCACCACCACGGCCAAAAGAGGCATATGTAGATGTTTCCAAGGTAGTTTTGTCACTCATTTTCCAGTTCCAGCTTAAACTGATAACAGGTTTATGGTAGAAATTACGACGGAAACTGTATTCTTCACCATCACGATATCCCCAATCTTCATTATATCTTCTATTTGGTTCACCATCACCGCTTCCATAAAGAATCTGAGATTCAATAGATGTTGCTCTACTTCTTTGGTGGTGCCATTGTGGTGCACCTGTTACCATAAATTCCAAATTATGATCACCAGCAGTATAGCCTAATCCCATGAAAAAGTTATACCCTTCAAACTTGGTACCATCAGCATACATGCTTCCACCTGTTCTACTAATTAACATAGACGCTGAAAAGCCATTATCCAAAAGACCGGAAGAGTAAGAAGCCAATGTCTTTACGTAACCATCATTACCTACTGTTGCTCCTATTGAACCACCTTCTGCATTTAAGGAAGTTTTTGTAACTACATTAATAGTACCACCTACAGATGATACCGCTAATTTTGAAGAACCTAAACCTCTTTGTACTTGAATTGCTGATGTTACATCTGAAAGACCTGCCCAGTTACTCCAGTATACTTGGCCATTTTCCATATCATTTACAGGAACACCATTAATCATTACTGCAGAGTTATTAGTATCAAAACCACGTATGTTTACACGCGCATCTCCAAAACCACCACCAGATTTTGTAGCATAAATAGATGGAGTAGTATTTAATAATTCCGGAAATTCCTGAGAACCTAATTTCAGTTGAATTTCTTCAGCTTTAATGGTAGAAACTGCAACAGGAGTCTTACGATCCTTAGCAATATCCTGTACACCGGTTACTACTACACCTTCTAATTCCTCAGCATTTGGCTCTAAAACAACAGAACCTATATTGCCTGTTGAAGTAAAGGCAACTTGCTTAGAATTAAAACCGATGTAAGAAACTACAAGTGTTCCAGACTCAGCATTTACGTTAATCGTAAAATTACCATCAAAATCTGTTGAAGTACCATTCGTTGTACCTTTTACCATTACCGTAGCACCTGGCAAAGGAGAATTAGTATCTCCATCAAGTACAGTACCTGTAATAGTACCTTGTGAAAAAGCAGTTACGGTCATTAAAAATGCCGCTAATGCAAAATACATTTTTTTCATTTTTTCAAGTTTTTTGTTAGTTTTTAACTTGCTGCAAAAGTCTTTTAATTTTTGTCCTCTAACGTTAAGACAACGTTAAATCAGCTTTGCAAAAATACCTGAAATTTTAAGAAAAATGAACTGTAAATGAATTAGTTAGCCTTTTACAATTAACTTAATGGAATTCTAGATTATTTCTTAAAATATTGCAAAAGTCGCAATGTAGAGCTATCATGACCTGACAATTCCGAACTTTCAATGTCATTTAAAATTGTACCTGCCAACTGTTTCCCCAATTCTACACCCCATTGATCATAACTAAAAATATTCCAGATTACCCCTTGTACAAAAATTTTATGTTCATAAAATGCAATTAGAGATCCCAAACTTTTTGGTGTTAATTTATCTATCAGGATCGTATTTGTGGGCTTATTACCGGCAAATACCTTAAAAGGTGCCAAGGTATCCAATTCTTCTTGGGACATGTTTTTAGACCTAAGTTCAGAGACGACCTCTTCCTTGGTTTTTCCATTCATCAACGCCTCAGTTTGGGCAAAGAAATTGGCCATTAATTTATTGTGGTGCCCTTTATCCCCATGTAACGAATACTTATACCCAATAAAATCTGTGGGTATCAATTTTGTACCTTGGTGTATTAATTGAAAGAATGCATGTTGTGAGTTGGTACCGGGCTCTCCCCAAATAATCGTACCTGTTTCATACCCTACCGTATTTCCGTTACGATCAACACTTTTTCCATTACTTTCCATGATACCTTGTTGCAAGTATGCAGAAAACCTACTTAAATATTGGGTATAGGGAATAATTGCCTCTGTCTCGGCACCATAAAAATTATTGTACCAAACACTCAACAATGCCATTATTACTGGAATATTCTCTGAAAAACCAGCTTCTTTAAAATGAACATCGGCTTCATTGGCTCCTTTTAACATTTCATCAAAATTGTCGTAACCTACCGCCAAGGCAATGGTAAGACCTACTGCACTCCATAAGGAGAAACGACCACCTACCCAGTCCCACATTGGGAAAACATTTGCAGCATCTATTCCAAATTCAGCTATTTTCTCCGAGTTAGTAGATACCGCAGCAAAATGTTTTGCAATATCCTCTTGTGATGCATGACCTAAGAACCATTTTTTAATCGTTGTAGCATTACTTAATGTCTCTTGGGTAGTAAACGTTTTGGATACTACTACAAAAAGTGTTGTTTCTGGATTTAATGTCTTTAAAATTTCATTGACATGGTCACCATCTACATTACTGACAAAATGAACCGAAAGATGATTTTTATAATATTTTAAAGCTTCAGTGACCATAGCCGGACCAAGATCGGAACCACCAATACCAATATTGACAACATCTGTAAAAGATTTGCCCGTGTACCCTTTTAATTCACCATTTATTACAGCATTGGTAAATTCCTTAATATGGGCTTTTACCTCATAGACTTCTGGCATTACATTAACCCCGTCTACCCGTACATTATCTGTCTCTTTAGACCTTAAAGCAGTATGCAATACCGCTCTACCTTCTGTCTCGTTTATTAACTGGCCACCAAAATATTTCTTTATGGAATCTTCTAAATTCACCTCATTTGCCAATTGCAGCAATAACTCCATGGTAGTTTCATCTATTCTATTTTTAGAATAATCAAACAAGAAATCATTCCATTGCAACGTAAATTTTTCAGCTCTTTTTGCATCTGAAGCAAACATGCTTCTTAAGTGCTCATTTTTAATATTGTTGTAATGGTTGGTAAGCTTTGTCCAAGCCGAAGTTTGCGTTGGATTAATTTTATTTAATGACATATTATTGATTAAGCGTTATTAAATCATCTTCCTCTTCAAGCAATACTTTTGGATAAATAATACAATCCAACTGCTCTTTAAGTGGAGTTATATAAGCAAAATATTCTGGTTTTAGAGAATCGTTCAAAGGTTCTGCCTGAGGCAAATCTTCCTTTAAGGGGTCTACTTGACGACCGTTCTTCCAAAAACGATAGCATACATGGGGACCGCCGGTATTACCTGTCATACCTACCCAACCAATAACATCACCTTGACGTACAAATTGACCTTTTTTTACCTTCTGGGCTTTCATATGCAGATATTGAGTGGCATATGTACCATTATGCCTAATCTTAACATATTTTCCGTTACCTCCCCTTCTAGTAGATTCTATTACCGTACCATCTGCAGTGGCCATTATTGGGGTTCCTATTGGCGCTGCATAATCCGTACCCTTATGCGGCCTTATTTTATAACCATAATATTTTATCCTTCTTTTAAGATTGTACCTAGAGGACAATCTACCAAACTCTACGGGCATCCTTAAAAAAGTCCTGCGTAAATTGTTGGCATCTTGGTCATAATAATCCACAATATTTTTCAAGGAATCATTTTCATAGGCAAAAGCATAAATTGGTTTGCCATTATGTTCAAAATATGCAGCCTCTACAGCTTCCGCACCGGCATAAATGGTATCGTTTATATATTTCTCCTTGTAGACTACCTTAAATTTATCGTTCTTTTGAAGCCTTGAAAAATCTATGGTCCAAGCATACACATTTGCCAGGTTATGGGTAACGTTATAATCTATTCCCTGATCTAATATTGCTTCTGACAAACTGGTCTCAATAATTCCAGAGATTTCTCTCTGTACAAATTTTACCTTTCTCTTGCTCTTATATGCACGTACACTATCACGTAAATCAACAACCGTATAATTTATTGGGTCATTCTGATAAATAAATACTTGCGCCTGGCCAACGGTATCTTTTGATTTTAGTATAACATATGGTTTACCTACCCTAATTTTACGAACATCAAATGTATCTCTATATTGCTCCGATATTTTAGCGACCTTGGTATATGCCACTTTGTTATTCTGCATTAGCTCCCCAAAGCTATCGCCATTTTTAACCGTATCTAAATGAACTACAAATTCATCTAGATTAAAGCCGTACTGTTCATTTATTTCTGGCAGCTCCTTTGCCACTTGTATCTGCTGCGCCAACTCTTTTTGTTGCCCATTATCTTCCTTACAGGATACAGCTATTGTCAATGCCAATATTATGCCCCAATATCTATGCATTCTAATGTGTTGATTTATTTGGATTGAACATATGGTCTACCCACTGTTTTCCCCAATTGTTTAATTCTTCTTCTGTGTAAATTTCTGGAAAAAATACTATCTTTTGAAAACTGGGAGGTAGGTATTCTTTCCAATTGGTGCCTCCAGTGGCGTCAATATCTCCAGAATCTCTTTGCAAATATCTATGGGCAGAGCCCATATGCATTAATTGCCAGTTTACATTGGCGTTTACATCCAATGCTTTCAGTGCATCAATTAAACTAGCATTCTGCTTTTGTTTTTTGGACAACCCTAAATACTTATGATAAATAGTAGTATTCTTGACTTGCTTTGCTATTCTAATCAACCTAGGGGTATACCTATATTCAAACTGTTTTAAAGTCAATGTTTTTTCACCCGTACTTAAATCTGTAGCGCCTTTTTTCCAATAAATATGTTCATAAAGGTCTTCAATGGTGTCTGCTTCGGAAAAATTATCCCGCTCGCTTACATGAACTAAATTTTCTAGTCCGGTGGCATAAATTTCAATCATTCTAAATTGAGCAGATTGAAAACCACTTGCCGGTAGTAAGGCCATACGGTATTGAAGAAACTGCTCTCTTTCCATCCCCTTGATCATTATACCGAATGAAGAAATAAGTACGGTATAATAACTGTTGATTCGTCTTAGTTTATCTATAAAAAAATCAACGTCATCACTTTTATCATCTACCAATTGTTTTTGCTCGTGCAATATGAGCTTAAAATACAATTCAGTAATCTGATGGTACATGATGAAAATCTCTTCATCTGGAAAATGGGTTCTTGGAACCTGTAGGCTTAATAAGGTGTCTAAATGAATATAATCCCAATACGTTAAGTAGCGTTGGTGAAGCAAACCGTCCAAATATGAGCTAAGATCTTGGCCTGAATCCTTATATTTTTCTTCAAGTTTAGCTATTTGGGAATTGATCTGCTCTCTATCTTTCATTTAAATTTTAATCCATTATAATTTTAAACTGGTGTTTAAGACCATTATATCCGTCTAAATCTGCTTTAATGGCACCCACCGCCAAATCTGCCTTAATACGTATTGGTATTCTATTTTGGTCATTTGAAACCCATAAGGACAAACTTTCCTGTTCCTTAAAAACACGGCCAGATTGCACCAAAGGCCTAAACTTTAAACATTCTACCTTACCATATTTGGTATTAACAATTTCCAGCCCTAAATATTTAAGTTTGAAATTGAAAACCCCGTCATCATCATAAAGCATTTTTAAGGTAATGGCCTTACCTTCCTCAAGATCATCTGTCTTATAATTGTTTCTTAAATAATAAAAAGCAGATATAAGGTCTTGAATATTATCTTGCAGTGTAAAATTAAGCTTTTTCTTGTTTTTCTTATCATTTAGTTCAGCTTTCGCTTGCTCATAATCAAAGTTTATCTCTACATCTTTCGTATAACCGCCTTCATTGATTTTTCTAATGAACCGGTATGGCTTTCCGTCCTCTTTATCAAAATAACTTTCATACGTATCATCAACCTTAAAGAACCAACTGGCAAAACCCGTTGTTTCACCATGACCAACAACATGAAAAACAGGCTTGTCGTTAATAGTAGCATTGTTTACTTGTAACGTTGCATAACTAGCATTTAAAAATCCGTAATGAAGTCTAAACTTCAACCATTCGCCCGTTCTAAATGCAGTCTGGTCGTTTTGTCCAAAAACTCCTAAACTTATAAATAAAAGGGAAAGCAATAAAATTTTTTTCATAGTCTTTACTTTGAGGCAAAAGTAGTAATTGAAGTATCTCGATTACCGTCGTTACAATAACTTAAACAAAATTTGTTCCAAAGTATTGCACAAAAAAAGCCCAGTCTTAAAACTGGGCTTTTCCTAAATAACCAACCAAACTTTAAATTATGAAAAACCACTACTTAAAGTTGTAAGGGAACCACCCCTTAGCTGGTGTAAATTTACAGTACTATTTTCTTCTATTAATAGGGTTTAACTTACTTTAACGATAAACTTAACAGTTATTCACACTTAAGGTTAATATTTATGAAAGTATTAAGAACAAAGGCCTTTACGCTACATTTATTGCGTTAATTTTCTGTTCGATAAAGCCTAAAACCAATACCCAACACTTACGAAAAATTGCGAGTTGTCTAGCTCTGGCGACCAAGAATACAATAGATTGATCGGACCTATAAAAGATTGCCAACCATAACCCACACCAAAGCCTGAATACATAGGTGCCTTGAACCAATCTCCCGTTCTAAAAAGGTCATCGTCCACATTGGCAAAATTGGCGGAGAAAAGAGCGTGATGCTTTTCTGCAAATTCATAATCTAACCTTCCATATGCCTTAACATAGCTATTACCGAACAAACTGATAAAATCATACCCAATAAAGGAAGCAAAATTGTTGATATAGTCCGTACCATAACCCCCCAATAAAAAATCAAAACTGGTAACCTTGGAGGTACCTAATTTAAACCCACCTTCCGTCTCTAGATTTAATGATACGTTTTTGATCAAAGGAACTGCCATCCCCATTCTTGCCTTTGAAACGGAAAAATCCTTAAAATTGTCATTGAAGTCAGATGATAAGAGATAATAATGCATGTCCCCATCAAAATAAAGTCCACGTTTTGGAAAATACTTATCATCATAAGTATCTAGTTTCAATGCTCCAAAAACGCTAACATAATTACTTTTTTCAAAATACGTTCTTCCATTTTCGGTTTGTGTATTTATGGGCACATTGGGATCAGTTACCTCTCCAAAGGTTCTTGTACTGTACTTTAAATCTTTGTACTCAACCCCCGTTGTAAAAGCAAACTCTTCCTTTACTACCGTTTGTACATAAATTTGATTGGTGAAATCTGATACGGATAAATTTATTGAGTTAATTCTTGAATTCTGCGTTACATCAAAATTATCACTGATAAGGTCAAAATCTATTTCCTGCTCAAAATCATTGAACCTAGAATTTACACCAAAACTCCAATAGGTTCCTTTATCCATATAATATTCAAAATTATACCGAATATTATCCCCAAGAATAAGATCAAAAGAGGCTACATCATCCCTTGACAATATCTTACGCTTGGTCAGGTTAATGATCGCTCCACTCTTATACAGATCATCATAATGTGCGCCCAATCTCAAAAATGTAGTAATAGGCGTTTCATCTAAAGGCAAAACCAGGTCTTCACCATCATCAACATTACTTAATAACTTATATCTAATTGTCTTAAAATTGCCAGTTGCCGCAAGGTTTCCTATACCTTGTTGTAATTTATTAAAGGTGATAGGTTCGTTCAAATTAAACCGTAATTTACCTTTTACATAGCCGCGGGTGTGACTGGTATTACCTTCTATAATCAACCGGTTCAAAGCAATATTTTTCCCCGTGATGTTGTTCACGGTTTTACGCTTACCATAACCATTGGATAGCGCTTTTAATTCTTCATACTTTAAGAATGCGGCATCTTCACCGGTTTTAATTATTTCCTTTAACTTATTAAATTCAATTACCGAGTATTGTTCTATTAGCGGTTTTATGTAGATATCCGTTTTTGCAGCCTTTTGCTTCATATCTGCCACTGTCCTATAATTGTTGATCTGCAAAAGTATTTCCGTAGCCGACATGAGAGACTCCCTATCTGATAACCCGTGTTGCACATCTACGCCTATAATAATGTCAGCACCCATTGCCACTACTTCATCTATTGGATAATTGTTGACGACCCCACCGTCTATTAAAACCTTATCCTCTATGACAGTAGGCTCAAATAAAGATGGTAAAGTACCACTGGCCAATACGGCTTCTGGTAGATATCCTTTGTTCAGTATTACCTGTTTGCCCGTTTCAATATCGGTGGCCACACAAACAAAAGGGGTTGGCAGTTTGTTGAAATCTTTGACATCTTTTACATGATATAATAATTTTACCAGTTCGTTATAAATATTTTGACCACCGGAATATGCCGGCGGAACGGAAACCTTGAAATTATCAAACGGTAAGGATAATGCATATCGTTCAGAATCTTCCTTTTCGTAGAACGTCTTGGCACTTCTTGGCAGATTGTCTTGAATCAAGGATCCAAAATTTGTGGCGCTGAACATGGAATCCAGTTCCATTGCCGTATATCCTGAAGCATATAGAGCCCCTACGATCGCACCCATACTAGAACCACCTATATAATCTATTTCTATTCCCGCTTGTTCAATAACTTTTAAAGCACCAATATGTGCCATACCTTTTGCCCCACCACCGCTTAGGACCAGACCTATTTTAGGCCTTTCACCATTTTGATCCTCTTGCCCGCTCAATAACATTATATTGAGCAAACTAAATGTTAGGCCCAATAGCATGTATTTAAAACCAACACTATGTGGTATGAAAAGATTCATATATCTTATTTGCTTTAGACGCTCCTACTATTTTGGCCAAGCTTTCCTTGGATGCTTCTTTAATGCGCTTAACGGACTTAAATTGTTTTAAAAGTTGTTGTGCGGTCTTTTCGCCTACACCTTCTATACCAATTAACTCCGAATTAATAGCACCTTTGCTTCTTTTGTTTCTATGCAAGGTTATACCAAACCTGTGCGCCTCATTCCTTGCATTTTGAATAATTTTTAAGCTTTCACTTTTCTTGTCCAAATACAATGGTATAGGGTCATCGGGAAAATAAATTTCCTCTAATCGCTTGGCTATACCTATAATAGCAATTTTTCGCCGTAAACCCAGTGCCTCTATACTTTTAAGCGCCGATGACAATTGACCTTTACCACCATCTATTACAATTAATTGTGGCAATGGTTCCATTTCATCCAATAAACGCCTATACCTACGAAAGACCACCTCTTCCATAGAAGCAAAATCATCTGGACCAACTACCGTCTTTATATTATAATGCCGATAATCCTTTTTGGATGGTTTACCGTCCTTGAAAACCACACAAGCAGCAACCGGGTTGCTCCCCTGTATATTACTATTGTCAAAACATTCTATATGCCTTGGTTCTGCCGATAAATGCAAATCTTTTTTCATTTGCGCCATAATCCTATTGGTATGACGATCCGGGTCAATAATCTTAATTTGATTAAAGCGTTCTTGTCGATAAAATTTGGCATTTCGTTCAGAAAGGTCCAGTATACGTTTTTTGTCCCCTAATTTTGGAACCGTAATCTTTAATCCAGAAGTTAAGGATACTTTAAATGGTACATATAGCTCCTTAGAATTTGAATTGAACCGTTCCCTAATTTCCACTATAGCCAATTCTAATAACTCCTCGTCCTTTTCCTCTAATTTCTTTTTGATTTCCATAGTATGGGAACGAATAATGGAACCATGGGATAATTGTAAAAAATTAACATAGGCAAAGGCATTATCCGAAATAATACTAAAGACATCTACGTTGCTGATTTTGGGGTTTACAATAGTAGATTTAACCTGATAATTTTCAAGAACATCTATTTTGTCTTTGATAACTTGTGCTTCCTCAAACTTCATTTCTGATGCCAAAGCCTTCATCTGTCCTTTAAAATAGGTAATAGATGATTTAAAATTTCCTTTTACAATCTCCCTTATATCAGCTATTTGTCTATCATAATCCGTTATAGATTGATAGCCTTCACAAGGTCCTTTACAGTTACCCAGATGATATTCTAGGCAGACCTTATATTTACCGGCATTGATTTTTTCCGTAGAAAGATCATAATTGCATGTTCGTAACGGGTAAACACTTTTTATCAATTCCAACAAAGTACGCACCGTTTTCATGCTGGTATACGGACCATAATATTCAGAACCGTCCTTAATAACTCTTCTTGTTGGGAACAACCTTGGAAAACGCTCATTTTTTAAACACAACCAAGGGTAAGATTTGTCATCTTTTAATAACACATTGTAACGAGGCCTGAGCTCCTTGATCAGGTTGTTTTCTAACAATAATGCATCCGACTCCGTAGGTACTACAATATGTTTTATCTCCTTAATTTTCTTGACCAAAACACGGGTTTTACCATATTCATGGTTCTTATTAAAATAAGAGGAAACTCTTTTTTTAAGGTTTTTTGCCTTACCTACATATAATATTACACCATTTTCATCATAAAATTGGTATACCCCAGGATTTGTGGGTAATGCACTTAATTGTATATTCAATGGTATTTCTGACATTCTTCTACACTACTAATTTAGTCTATAAAACTAATTTAAATTACACCATACCTTATATTTTATAACACTAAAAAATAGTTGAACATCTTAATGTTACCAATTGATAATTTGATAAATTTACCGTCTTTAATTACGAACTATTTAAAAAAAATATACCCATATTACAGAGTACATAAACCAAAAAATGTGTATTTTTGTAATCTTTTGAAAATCAATTGATTACAAAATACATTTTTCCTGATATTTATTACAACGTTAATTTTTTAATAAAAAAGTGCTTTTAAACGATAAAAAAGTGCCGTTCATAGATATCTTATTAATTATTTTACCTATTTTTAACGTAATTACGGTTAATATTACGACGAAAAGAACATTATTATGGAAAGCTATATCATCACCCTCGGAACATATCTTATTTTAATGTTATTTTTTAAGGTATTTTTTGCTGTTGCAGGTAAAGAGTAACTTAATTATTTTCAGCATGCAAATGACTTCACTATGCTGAAGAATGATTTACGAATAAAATATTCCAAACTTAGAAGTTCCCTAACCCGGTCAGAAATTGTTGACCACAGTTTAGCTATAGCAAATTCTGCACTAACCTTACCTATATGGAAGCACCATTACTTTCATATTTTTTTATCCATTGAAAATAAATCCGAAATAGATACTGAGGGCCTAATCTCAATATTATTAGGTTTTGATAAACATGTTGTCGTGCCCAAAATAATATCTAGCACCCAACTAGAACACTATTTACTTACGGATAATACTAAATTCTCTTATAATTCATTAGGAATACCGGAACCTGTAGATGGCATAATAATACATCCTATACAATTAGATGTTGTCTTTATACCTCTTCTTGCTTTTGATACCAGAGGAAATAGAATTGGTTATGGAAAAGGGTATTATGATCGCTTTTTACAAAAATGTAAACCAGATGTAATAAAAATTGGGCTTTCATTGTTTGAAGCTGAAAAGGAAATTTTTGAGGATGTGCTTACCACCGATATTCCTTTGGACTACTGTATTACTCCAACCAAAATTTATTCATTCGGTTCACTATAATCCTTATCATCTTGCTCCTTAATATTCTCTTCCTTGCCAAATGCCTTTTTATTAAAAACTAATAAAATACCTACACCTGTACTAATAGCGGTATCCGCTATATTGAATACGGGTTCAAAAAAGCGAAAGTTTTTTCCTCCAACTCCAGGAACCCAATCTGGCCAAGTAGTGTCTACCATAGGAAAATATAACATATCTACCACTTTACCATAAAACAACTTGCCGTAAGGTTCATTGGAAAAAAGAGTGGCCACTTCATTATAACTATCATTGAATAGGATGCCATAAAAAACCGAATCCAAAATATTACCCAATGCTCCGGCAAAAATTAATGAAACTGCCCAAATTAAAGTATTAGAAGCCTTTTTCCTTATCACATCAAAATGCCAATAGCCTATTCCAAAAATGGCGAAAAGCCTAAAAATAGTAAGGACCAATTTTCCTATATTATCAGATATGGGTAGAATATCACTTAGCTTAGCCCCCCAAGCAGCTCCTTCATTTTCAATAAAAAGAATCTTAAACCAACTGAAAACCTCAACAGATTCCCCTAAAACAAAGTGGGTCTTGATGTAAATTTTACTCCATTGGTCAATAATTAATATTAACAGGATGAATAGGACGGATTTTTTAATATTCATGGGCTTCAATCAATGTGGGCAAAAATATAAATATTATTCGGTTTTAATGAGTTCAATATTACCTGTAACGGTTTGTAGATCATAAGTAGAGTTACCAGTAGGAATTTCATTTGAACCAACATGACCATATTTGGCCACTGCAGAAATATTTGCAGCATTGGACCACACCTTAATATTACCACTCTGTGTTTTAACCTTAATGTCTCCCAATACATTATTCAATTCGCACACGCCATCGGATAAACTTACGTTGAGTCCTTCGTAGGAGCCATTGACCAATAATCTAGAACTGGTGCCATAGACCGCAACATTTCTATATTTTGGTACCGATACGCTTAAGGTAATGGAAACCACCTTATGAGCACTTAGTTTATCATTTGGATTATGAAAATTAGGTGAAAAGCCGGCATTAATAAATATTGTTGACCCTTTTGAAACTGCCTCTATGTTCAAATTATCAACATATTCACCTTCAATATTGGCTATAGCGTTTATCTCTTGCTCCTCTGTCGTTTGCAGTAGTACCTTAAAACAATTTGCGGTGTTGACCTGTACCAAGTCTATATCTTCTGACAGTAGTATTCTCTGAACATTTTTTTGAGCAAAAAGACCAGTTGAGCACAGGAGTAGGGAAAATAGCAATCTATACAAACCAACAGTATTAAAAAACGCCCCTTAAGGCGTTTTATTTATGATTGCATGTTTTTAGCTTCAATACTTAACGTGGCATGCGGTACAAGTTTTAAGCGCTCCTTATTAATAAGCTTACCTGTAACACGACATATACCATAGGTTTTGTTCTCTATACGAAGTAACGCATTTTTAAGATCACGAATAAACTTTTCCTGCCTAATGGCCAATTGCGTATTGGCCTCCTTACTCATAGTTTCAGAACCTTCTTCAAAAGCTTTAAAGGTAGGCGAAGTATCATCCGTACCATTATTGCCATCATTCATATAGGCACTTTTTAAAAGGTCTAAATGACTTTTAGCCTTTTCTATTTTGTCCTCTATTAAATCTTTGAATTCTGCCAAATCCTTGTCAGAATACCTTACTTTTAAATCTTCTGCCATCTTTTAATATTTTTCAATAAATAATTTTGTATTTACTTCATCAAATGCAATTTCCATTCCTTTTTCCAAATTATCCTCAAAACTTAATTCTGCCGTTAAAGTTTCGGTTTTAATATAATCAATATTATTTTCAACCGCCTTTTCTACAAAACCATCTTTCAATATTTTAATTGCAATTTTATCAATTACCTCATAACCAGAATCTTTTCTGATATTCTGAATTCTATTAATCAGTTCCCTGGCAATACCTTCATTTCGTAAATCTTCCGTAATGGTCACATCCAGAGCAACTGTTAATTTACCAGAAGTGGCCACCATCCAGCCTTCTATATCCTGAGAACTAATTTCTACATCATGTAACTGTAAAGTAATACTTTTATTTTCTATTTGGATTGTTAATTCGCCATTCTGTTCAATTTTCTGGATATCAGCCTGAGAAAACGTATTGACCACTTGTGCTATGGCTTTCATATCCTTTCCAAATTTTGGACCTAAGGTCTTGAAATTAGGCTTAATACGTTTTACCAATATACCAGATGCATCATCTAAGAGCTGAATTTCCTTAACATTAACTTCAGATTTAATTAATTCTGAAACTGCTTCAATTTCTTCTCGATCCTTGGCATCTAGAACCGGAATCATGATTTTTTGTAGTGGTTGACGTACTTTAATCTTCTCTTTCTGACGGATGGACAACACCAAAGAAGAAATTATTTGTGCCTTGTGCATCTTCACTTCTAAACTTTCGTCTATAAGCGATTCGTCTGCCTTAGGAAAATCCGCCAAATGCACACTCTCAAATCCGTCTTTTACCGTCGCCTTATTTAAATCTAAATATAAGCGATCCATGAAAAATGGAGCAATTGGTGCAGAAAGCTTAGCGACAACGTCCAAACAAGTGTATAAGGTTTGATATGCTGAAATTTTATCTGTAGCATATTCGCCTTTCCAAAAACGTCTTCTACACAAACGAACGTACCAGTTACTCAAGTTTTCTTGAACAAACTCAGATATTGCCCTTGCGGCACGTGTTGGCTCATACTCGGCATAAGCACTATCTACAACCTTTATCAATGAATTTAATTCAGAAATGATCCAACGATCAATTTCTGTTCGCTGTTCCATTGGTACATCTTCTTCTGAATATGTAAACTCATCTAAGTTCGCATATAAACCAAAAAAGGAATATGTATTATAAAGCGTACCAAAGAATTTACGCTTAACCTCTACAATACCTTCGGTATCGAATTTTAGGTTATCCCAAGGGTTGGCATTGCTGATCATATACCAACGCGTTGCATCGGCACCATGTTCGTTCATAGTCTCAAAAGGATCTACGGCATTACCCAATCGCTTGGACATCTTTTTACCTTCCTTATCTAACACCAATCCGTTAGAAACAACATTATTATACGCTACCGAATCAAAAACCATAGTAGCTATTGCATGCAAGGTATAGAACCAACCACGAGTTTGATCCACACCTTCAGCTATAAAATCTGCCGGAAATGTTTTTCCTTCATCAATCAGTTCTTTGTTTTCAAACGGGTAGTGCCATTGTGCATAAGGCATTGAACCACTATCAAACCAAACATCAATTAAATCACTTTCACGCTTCATAGGTTTACCAGAAGCAGAAACCAATGTAATTTGATCTACAATATTTTTATGCAGGTCTATTTTATCATAGTTCTCCTCAGACATGTCATCCACAACAAAATCTGCATAAATATCCTTCTCTAATACTCCGGCTTCAACAGCTTTTGCCATTTCCAATTTTAACTCGGCAACCGAACCTATAATTAATTCTTCCTTACCATCTTCTGTTCTCCAAATTGGTAATGGTATTCCCCAATATCTTGATCTTGAAAGATTCCAATCATTGGCGTTCGCCAACCAATTTCCAAATCTTCCTTCGCCAGTTGCTTTTGGTTTCCAGTTGACCGTTTGGTTCAATTGGAACATTTGATCTTTTACATCGGTTACTTTTATAAACCAAGAATCTAATGGGTAATATAAAATTGGTTTATCCGTACGCCAGCAGTTTGGGTAACTGTGCACATACTTCTCTACTTTAAACGCTTTATTTTCCTCCTTTAATTTAATAGCTATCTCAACATCTACCGATCGCTCAGGTGCTTTGCCATCTTCGTAATACTCGTTTTTAACGTATTTACCACCTAGCTCTTTAAGCTCTGGTCTAAATTTCCCCTGTAAATCTACCAAAGGCACTAGATTACTGTTCTCGTCCAGCACTAGCATTGGCGGAATTTCCGGAACTGCTTGCTTAGCTACAAAAGCATCATCTGCACCAAAGGTTGGCGCAGTATGCACTATACCCGTACCATCTTCTGTTGTAACGAAATCACCCGCTATTATTCTAAACGCATTTTCTGCATTTTCATAAGGAAGTACATAATCTAACAATTGCTCATACCTGATTCCAAGTAAATCTTTTCCCTTAAACTCTTTTACAACATAAAAAGGAATTTTTTTATCTCCGGATGCATAGGATAACAATTCTGATTTTTCTGATACCTCGCTATATTTTCCCGAGAATTGTTTTCCTACCAAATTCTTGGCAAGGACAACATTCATTGGTTGAAACGTATACTGGTTATACGTTTCAACCAAAACATAATCAATCTTTGAACCGACCGTTAATGCCGTATTCGATGGTAATGTCCAAGGTGTTGTGGTCCATGCTAAAAAGTATACCGTACCTTCATTCTGTAAGAAATCTGGCAGCGTCTCTTCAACCGCTTTAAACTGTGCGGTTACCGTAGTATCTGTCACATCTTGATAGGTGCCTGGCTGATTTAATTCATGCGAGCTTAACCCTGTTCCCGCTTTTGGAGAGTAGGGCTGTATGGTATAACCCTTATAAATTAAGCCTTTAGAGTAAATCTGCTTTAACAACCACCATACCGTTTCCATGTATTTGGATTTGTAGGTGATGTACGGATCATCCATATCTACCCAATACCCAACCTGTTGGGTCATTGAGTTCCAAACATCAGTATATCTCATCACCGCTTTTTTACAAGCAGCGTTATATTCTTCAACTGAAATTTTAACTCCAATATCCTCTTTCGTAATACCAAGCTCTTTTTCAACACCTAGCTCAATAGGCAATCCATGGGTATCCCAACCTGCTTTACGTTTTACCTGATAACCTTTCATGGTCTTGTACCTAGGAAAAATATCTTTTATGGTACGAGCCATTACGTGATGTATACCGGGCATTCCGTTAGCAGAAGGCGGACCTTCATAAAATACATAGCTCTCCTTACCCTCACGAGTAGAGATGCTTTTCTCAAAAATGGCATGGGTGGCCCAATAGTCCAAAATTTCTTCTGCAACCTTTGGTAAATCTAATCCTTGGTATTCTGCGAACTTCATACGAAAATGCTTATGGCACTGGAATTTAAAGGCTGCAAAATTATAAAATTTAGATTTAAAATATAGGTTTTAAATGTACTGAAATAACAGGTTATACGGTATTGTGAAAAATATTAACAAGTTTTACATCCAAAATTCAAATTGTACCGTATATAACCTTAAACAATAACCATTTAACGTAACACAATGAAAAAAGTAATTTTAGGATCATTAGCAATTTTAGCATTAAGTATGTCTATTTCTTGTAGAGAAACTGCCGACAAAGCAAAATCTGCTACCGAAGAGGCTGGTACAGCTCTAGAAGAAGCCGGTGAAAGCTTGAAAGAAGCTGGAGAAGAGCTTGAAGAAGCTGGTGAGGGCGCTATGGACGCTGCCAAAGAAGCTAGTGAAAATGCTATGGAAGCTGCTGAAGATGCAGCCGAAACAGTAAAGGAAGCTGGTGAAAAAACCATGGATGCCGCCAAAGAAGCTGGCAATGATGTTAAAGATGCGGCAAACGATGCAGCTGATAAGGCAGCAAAAAAAGCCGATGAAATAGAAAAAGCGGTTAAAAATTAATTTTATCCCTTTTTCATAGTATTAAAGACCCGTTCATACGGGTCTTTTTTATTTAAAAACTATACCCTAATCCAAGGATAACATTACGCCCGGGAGCAACTATACCAGAAGAATAACTTCTATATCGTTGATCCGTAATATTTTCCAAACTCGCAGTGGCCTTTACACGTGCCGTAATATCAAACTGGGAACGGAAATTCAACGTATACCAAGACGGAGCATACGGATTACCATTAGCATCAATGGCATATATATATTCCTTTGATCGCTCTGACATAGAAAGATCATCGTTAGCTATTTCACCATTATAGTTCACATATAGGTCTGCCATTACCCTTTGGTTTTTCCACAAAATGTGTAAATCACCAAAAGTAGGCGCGGCATGTCTTGCCGGTGTTTCCGTACCGTCTTCTTCCTCCTCTATACCCTGGGTAAAGGTAAGATTGGAAGTTAAGGACCACTGCTCGGTCAAATAAGCCTCTAAACCAAACTCTAATCCGTATACAAAGGCCTTGGCCGCATTCTGTATGGCCTGGACATTACTAAGCTCCCCTCCATATTCAATTTGTGAAACTCCATTATAATTAAAATCCCGTCTTACCAAGGCATCTACCAAATAGGTATAATACGCCGTACCTTTTAGTATAACCTTATCGTTAATATTACGACGTACCCCTAACTCAATATTATAAGCATATTCCGGTTCAAGGTCTGGATTAGGGACAACCACAGAGCCCGGTTCAGAATCAAAGATTTTACCAACATCATCAATATTAGGCGCCCTAAACCCCGTAGAACCGTTCCAAGTAATCTGTAAATTGGACTTAGGAAACCAGCTTAACCCTAAACTACCCGTTAAAGCCCCGGTACTTAAATCTGCCTTTTGAAAAGGGAAATCATAAAATGTATCCTCAAAATCCGCATGTACCCAAACATGACTATAACGAAGACCGGACATTAAAGTTAAATTAGGTTTCGCCTTATATTCACCATTGATATAACCCGCCAAACTCTGCCATGTTGAGCCATCTGGATATCGTGAAGCAGATGCAACTTCTTCATTAGTAACAATGTTTCTATCTAGCCCATATGACCCTACTTTGTTGTAAATATACTCTGCTCCATAATAGGTTTTAAAAGCACCTATCTTCTTATTCTCTAAATCTATATTAACATTTAATGCATTTACCTTTTCTTGGGTAGAATTCAGTACATCATCTTGAAAATCCCTATTATGTCTACTTTCTTTAAATTGTTGAAATGCTAGACCAAATTTTAAACCGTCATAGATTTTACCTCCACCTTTTCTTAAAACCTGTGCATTGGCCATAAACCACTTTTGGGGACCATAATACCACTGAGCAGAACGTAAACCCTCCCCATTGCTTGATGGGCGTATTAATCTATCATACCGAGAATAATCAGATGTTTCTGAAAAATATGCCCCAAGGTTTAAATTCCATTTTGCATTAGGCTTAAACAGAATTTTTTGCATGACATTCATTTGATCGTAACCTGTTGAAACCTGCCTCTTGGGCGATTCGTTATCTACCAGTACATCACCCTCATTAGTAAGGCTTACATAAGAATTCCTTAGATATTCCATTGGGCCATGCGACCCCATTTTTAAATTTTGAAAATTATTATAGGTTACACTGGTTAAAGAGGCCCATTTTTTTTTACCGACATTTATATTGGCATGCACGGTGTTTTCATTGTTAGCAGATGAAAACCTATAATTACCGTTACCAATTACTAAAAGGCTATCGTTTTCAGAAAGCTCCGGTTTTTTGGTATAAAAGTTCATAACACCACCGATGGCATCACTACCATATATTACGGAACCTGGGCCAAAAATTATTTCAGTATTCTTAACGGTAAACGGGTCTATGGAAATTACATTCTGTATGTTGCCTCCCCTAAATATGGCATTATTCATGCGCACACCATCTACGGACAAGAGCAGTCTATTGGTCGCAAAACCTCTAATCATAGGGCTGCCTCCGCCTAATTGACTTTTCTGAACAAAAACCTTTCCACTATTTTGAAGTAAATCTGCCGAAGTTTGAGGGGCAGTAAAGGATATAGACTTTGCATCTATGGATATAATTTTATTAGGTATGTCCTTTTTTTGTTGCTCCCATTTAGAAACCGACATCACTACCTCATCCAATTGTTGGGCCTTCATAGATAAATACACCTTATTGCCCTGTCTTTGTATTTGTTGTTTGGTGGTCTTAAATTCTTCATAACCTATGTGCCGTAAAGTAATTCTTTCCGTATTGCTGAAAATGGATGCATTGAACCTACCATCAAAATCCGATAAAGCTATCTTAGACTTATCTTTATTGAATACCGCTACATTGGAAATGGCCTCACCACTATCCCCATCCAAAACAGAAATTTGCTGTGCATTACCGATGTAGGCCATAAGAAACCATATGCCTAAAAAAAATTTATACATAAGTATTGAAGACTTCATTTAGTACAGCAAGAGATTTAGGTTTTTTAAACCCCTGTAAATGCAATTCAAAATATAACACTAGGGATTTAAGCAACTCTTGTCTATTGGTTTTTTTCATCTTTATGGTGTGAATTGCATCAAAATTTGTGCCTAAGAAGGCCTTGAAATAATAAATATTTTCACCCCTTAACATAGGGTTCAACGTTTCTTTGGCAACAAATTCACCTTCCAAAAGGTCAAAATACGGCCTATCTAGCTGATAAACATCAGGATAAAAACCTAAGAACCTAGTTAAGGACAGCATGAAGTATAGATGAAAATTTGCAATTTCGTCGTGAACATCTAACCACTGCAACGAAGCTTCTAAAAATTGAAACAGATCTTCATTTTTTTCCTCTTCGCGAATACTGTTTCCTAACAACTCAGCCAAGAACAGCGCCATGGCGTTTTTAGCCATATTAACATAAAGTGTTTGGTAGTGGTAGTATACCTTAGCCTCTCTTATAGACTCCAAAGACCCCTTGTTCTTATGGTTGGCAACGATTTCCAATTGCGTTAACGGTTGAAAATAGGCCGACTTTAATTTGCCCTTTTTGGAAGATAATACTCCGCGCAATAAATAGGATTTAACTCCGTCAGAAGCGGTGAACGCCTTCACGATAAGACTGGTGTCACCATATTTGAGTGCCGTAAAAACTATGGCCTTGGTCGTAACTTGCATTGGAACGTGGTCTATTACTACAAAGATAGCGGTTTGTATATTGGTCACTGAACAAAAAAAACGAGGCCTTTAAAGGCCTCGTAAATAAACACTTAAATTTTTTGGTCCAGGACCAGGGCCTTATATAACCCCTTGGGCCAACATAGCATCGGCAACTTTTACAAATCCTGCAATATTTGCACCTTTTACGTAATTACAGAAACCATCTTCTTCTTTTCCAAATTGTATACAAGAATCGTGTATGTCTTCCATAATATCTCTTAATCGTTCATCAACCTCTTCCCTTGTCCAACTTATACGAAGTGAATTTTGGGACATTTCAAGTCCTGATGTGGCAACACCACCTGCATTTGAGGCTTTCCCCGGAGCAAATAAAATCTTTGCATTATTAAATTCATGAACGGCATCTGCATTACAAGGCATATTAGCACCTTCTGCAACACACATACATCCATTAGCCAATAGGTTTTTGGCATCGTTTTGGTCAAGCTCGTTTTGTGTGGCACATGGCAAAGCAATATCACACTTAACATTCCAAGGTGTTTTGCCCCCATGGAATTCTGCATTAGGATATTTTTTAACGTATTCTGATATTCTACCACGCTTGTTATTCTTTAAATCCATCACAAAGGCAAGTTTTTCATTGTCTAACCCATCCTTGTCATAAACATACCCACTGGAATCTGATAGCGTTACCACTTTAGCTCCCAAAACAATGGCCTTTTCTGCTGCATATTGGGCCACATTACCGGAACCTGAAATAACTACGGTTTTTCCCTTAAAACTTTCGTTTTTAGTCTTCAACATACTTTCCGCAAAATATACGGTTCCATAACCAGTGGCTTCCGGTCTAATTTTAGAACCGCCCCAAGAAAGTCCTTTACCAGTTAATACACCGGTAAACTCATTACGTATCTTTTTATACATACCAAAAAGGAAACCAATTTCACGTGCACCCACACCAATATCTCCTGCCGGTACATCTGTATTAGGTCCTATATGCCTATTAAGTTCCAACATAAAGGCGTGGCAAAAACGCATTACCTCATCATCTGACTTACCCTTAGGGTCAAAATCCGAGCCTCCTTTACCCCCACCCATAGGTAAGGTTGTAAGACTATTTTTAAACACCTGTTCAAAAGCCAAAAACTTTAAAATACTGGCATTAACAGTTGGGTGAAAACGCAACCCTCCTTTATATGGACCTATTGCGGAGTTCATTTGAATTCTATACCCACGGTTTACATGTATTTCCCCATCATCATCTACCCAAGCTACCCTGAACGATACCAAACGTTCTGGCTCAACCATTCTTAAAAGAATATTCTTACCATTGTATATCTCATGTTTTGCAATATATGGTATAACAGTTTCTGCAACTTCTTGCACCGCCTGTATGAATTCTGGTTCGTGCCCATTTCTGGCAATGACCTCATCCATAAATGCTTTTATTTTATCTTCCATAAAGCTTATTACAATTGTATTAAATTATTGATTTCAAAATATAACGGCAAAATTATGCTATTCATGTAATTTATTGCCTACTTTTTTTAAAAGTTGATAATTTTTGTTGTTTTAACAACAAATAATGGGTTTTAGATTCTAAACTTCAATAAAACACCATTTTATCTTAATGCTTGCTCTAAATCCGCTATTAAATCTTCAGAATCCTCAATACCAACACTTAAGCGTATTAAAGCGTCTACTACACCACTTTTTTCCCTTTCCTCTTTTGGAATACTGGCATGGGTCATGCTTGCAGGGTGCCCGGCAAGACTTTCTACCCCACCCAATGATTCTGCCAAGGTAAATACTTGTAATTTTTCTACTATTCTTATTGCATCTTCATAACTGCCGCCTTTTGGCACAAAAGATAGCATACCTCCAAAATCTTTCATTTGTTCCTTGGCAACGGTATGGTTTGGATGATCTTCAAAACCCGGCCAATATACCTTCTCTACCTTAGGGTTATTCTTTAAAAAACGGGCTACGGCCTTGCCATTTTCACAATGGCGCTGCATTCTTACATGTAATGTTTTAATGCCACGTAAAACCAAAAAACTATCCATAGGACCACAAACGGCACCACTAGCATTTTGTATAAAAAATAATTTATCTGCCAAAACCTTGTCCTTAACCACCAAAGCCCCCACGACCGTATCGCTATGGCCACCTAAATATTTGGTAGCAGAATGCATAACAATATCTGCACCTAAATCTAAAGGTAACTGTAAATAAGGGGTTGCAAATGTATTATCTACTGCCAATAAAATATTCTTCCCTTTCACCAACCCTGCCACGGTTTTTATATCAATAATACCCATCATAGGGTTGGTTGGTGTCTCTACCCAGATAAGCTTGGTATTATCATTTACCTTACTTTCTATGGCCTCTGTACCCATCATACCAACAAAGTGAAAAACAATGCCATATTTTTCAAAAATTTTCTTGAAAATCCTATAGGTACCTCCATAAAGGTCATGGGTAGAAATTACTTCATCTCCCGGCTCCAAGAGTTTAATAACGGCATCTATGGCCGCCAAACCACTCCCAAACGCCAAACCATATGAACCTTTTTCAATACTGGCCAAGGAATTTTCTAGGGCAGTTCTTGTAGGGTTTGCGCTTCTGCTATATTCATAACCTTTATGTCCGCCAGGTGTACTTTGGGCATATGTAGAAGTCTGATAGATTGGGGGCATTACGGCACCATAAGCTTTCTCAGGTATTTGACCTCCATGAATTGTTTTTGTGTTGAATTTTAAATCCTTACCACCCATAGCCAACAAATATTTTACACAAATGTATCGTTATCTACTGACGAATACAATGAAGATGTATTTTTACATAAAACTTGACCTTTTATGCACTATAAATTACTTTGCTTACTTATGTTATTCTTAATATTTAGTTGCGAAACTAAAAACGAACTGTCCTTTGAAGCTTTATCAATTTCAAAAAAAGCCTGTGAAGATTGTTCTCTTGTTTCAATTGATGTTCCAAAGGCTATGGGAAACACAAAATTAGCCACCTCTATAAACACCGCTATACAGGAGGAAATTATTTCATGGTTAAGTTTTAACGAGACCGGTAGGGCAAACAATATCCATGAAGGCATAAATGCATTTCTTCAAGATTATAATGAATTAAAAAATAAATACCCTGAAGAATCCATGCCATGGGAGGCGACCATTGACGGCGATATTGTTTTTGAAAATGAACAGATTTTAACCATACAATTAAAATCCTATCTGTTTACGGGAGGAGCACACGGTTTAAGTACTATTAGATTTTTAAATTTTGATAAGTCTGCCAAAAAGGAACTCGATAGAGAAGAATTATTTAAATCTGAAGTACAATTTACCTCCTATGCCGAGAACTTGTTTAAAAAACAAGAAAACATACCTGCAGAAGCGGACATTAACAGTACTGGTTTCATGTTTGAAACGGAAACCTATTACTTGCCAGAAAATATTGGGTATACCGATGATGGACTTTTACTTTATTATGAGCCATATGAAATTGCATCTTATGCAGATGGGGCCATTACACTATTAATTCCTTTTCAAGAAATTAATTCCTATTTAAAACTCCCGGTTATTTATTAACCTATGTGCCTCATTAATAATGTAATGGTATTGGCATGCAACCCTTCATGAAACAAGTTAAAACCAATAGCGTCCTCTACGTTTTTCAAAGTAACATTTGCACTGGTAGTATATTCGTTATAGTTCTTAAAAAGTTGGGTTTCATAATCTTCTTTTATCCATTCTATGCTAGAAATCAAAAAATCTGCGACCATCATAATTTCTTCATCCGTAGCCGTACCGTCTGGCACTGTGCCCTTCATAAACTTTTTTACTAAATCTGTAGGTACGCGCATTTGAAGCCCACTAAACTTATAACATAGAACTTGTTGGGTTACTACGGTATGTGCAATATTCCAAAAAATATTGTTGTTGAACCCCTCTGGTATTGCCAAGAGTTTTTCTTTAGGGGTATTCGTTAAAATAGTATATAAATTTTTACGGTTTTGAAGCGTGATTTCCAGTAAATTCCCAATCATTATTTCTTGTTTAATAAGATGTAAAAATAGTACAATTAAAGGGAAATAAGTTTCTTTGCATTTGTAAAGCATATTGATAATCTAGAATTTCATTTCTCCAAATACTAAAGAAATGAAAACCAACTTTTTAATTCAACATGAAAAAAATATATCATCTAAGCACTTGTTCCACTTGTCAGCGAATCATAAAAGAGCTACAACCCCTTACCAATTTTGAGTTGCAGGATATAAAATCAACTCCTATTACACAGAAACAACTTGAACACATGCACTCCCTATCCAATAGCTATGAAGCATTGTTCAGCAAAAGGGCCATATTATATAGGGAACGGAATTTAAAAGAACAGAATCTTACAGAAGATGATTTTAAAAATTTGATCTTAGAACAATATACCTTCTTAAAAAGACCTGTAATTATAAACGAGGACCAAATATTTATTGGTAATAGTAAAAAAGTGGTAGAAGCCGCAAAAAAGGCAATACACCATTGAACAAAAGACTACTAGCAATACTTGCAGCTGTAGGAGCTACTACAATTTACGGCATTAATCATACCATAGCCAAAGGCATAATGCCCCATTATGTGCAACCATTTGGTTTTATTATTTTAAGGGTACTGGGCGCAGCCATCCTATTTTGGGCCATCTCTTTCCTTGGACCCAAGGAACGTATAGATCCAAAAGATTATCTGAGAATGCTTATCTGTGCCCTGTTGGGCATGGCACTAAATATGTTGGTCTTTTTTAAAGGCCTGTCTTTATCTACCCCGATCAACAGTGCGGTATTAATAACCACTACGCCGATCATTGTTTTAATCTTATCTGCGGTCATATTAAAGGAAAAGATAACGGGCAGAAAAATCTTTGGTATAAGCATTGGATTAATAGGCGCATTAGGACTTATTCTCTTTGGAACGGAAATACGCATGGATGCCCCAAATATACCTCTGGGGAACTTTTTGATCTTTATGAACTCTATGTTCTATGGTTCTTATTTAGTTGTTGTTAAGGCACTTATAACCAAATATCACCCGTTTACCTTTATGAAATGGCTTTTTAGCCTAGGTGTTCTAATATGCCTACCATTTGGTTATGAGGAATTTATGGAAATATCTTGGTCTACACTACCGCTAGCTGCCTATGGCAGTATTGCATTCGTTATATTGGGCACCACATTTTGCACTTACCTATTTAATATTTTTGCCTTATCACAATTAAAGGCTTCTACACTTAGTGCATTTGTATATGTACAACCGTTAGTGGGCATTGCCTTTGCCATTATAACTGGGCAAGATCACCTTACCCTAATTAAAATCATTGCAGCCTGTCTTGTTCTTATTGGTGTTTATCTGGCAAGTAGAAAACCTAAAGTACCAAGGAACATAGTAGGCAGAGGAAATAATTAAGCTAGTTTAGTTTAAATGGGACTTTCTTGAGTTTTCCAAATGAACTGTAATGGCCTCTACAGCCATATGTTCATCTCTTTGGTGCATGGCAGAGACTAAGTTTAAATGCTCCTGCATTACCATATTCAAAGGTCTAGAAATACCTACAAGGTCCATGAGCGAAGTAGTCTTTGCGGTTTTGAAAAGATTGTACAACATACTATTGCCACAATTTTTAGCTATATACTCATGAAAATAACAATCTATCTTATGAAATACATATAAACTTTGCGGTCCTTTTTCAAAGGGCACCAAAAGATGTCTTAACCCATCTATTTTAGATTGTGGGGCATTCTTGGTAAAAAGTTTTACCGTCATGGTCTCAATAGCCATTCTACAATCGAACAAATCTGAAATTTCAATTTCACTCAATTCCCTAACGGTAAGACCACTTTCCGGTTCACCAACCAATAATGATTCTTCTCGCAATTGTAACAAAACAACAGGAATAGTGCCGTCATTTATGTTCAATGTATGAGTTAATCGTTGGTCGGTTATTAACTGTCCGGGAGATAGCTTTTTGGTAACGATCAATTTTTTTACTTTCCCGTAGGTGTCTTGAAAAATGTCTTCTGGGAGGTTGGTCATAAAGTAAATATACTAAAATAGAATTATCAAATTCTCGTTAATGCTATATAAATCAATTGATTGCATGATTTTTTTTAAATTCGTCCTTATAATTAACTTACAAACCTTTGTTAGGCTTACGTGCAAATTTTCTTGAATCTTCCTTGGTCAGAACTTTAAAATTTGCCCCTTTTTCAACGCCACTGAACGTTTTCAGTAAATCATTGGTCAAGCCGGTTAACTTTCTGGTTTTTAAATCCATCCATGCGCCCATCATTTCACAACGGGCTACATTTTCTCCTTTGTGATTATAGAAATTATGTTCAAATGCAAAAAACTTGGCATCTTCGCTCATCCCTACAATTTCCAGAGATACCTTGATCGGTTTACCAGGAAAAACCTCTTTAAAGTAATAGATATGTTCATAGAATACCACCGGGCCTATTTCATGTGTTGCCATGGCTCTGTGATCAAAACCCAATTCCATTAAAAATGCCATTCGGGTATGGCTCATAAAATTTATATATGCCGAATTTGCCAAATGCCGGTTGGCATCAACATCACTCCACCTAACTTCAAAATCTTTCAAGTACATTTTAATAATTTTTGCTATGCATGCATAATACTCCCTAAAAATAACATAGTTTTGAATCGTATGGAATAAAGAACCCAATTTTTTATACTTATTTTTAATTCTAGTTAAAAAATCAATTATTATGTCGAACAAACCTGCTTTCATTAAAGACCTAGCACTACCTGTGGTTGCCGCACCCATGTTTCTAATTTCTGGACCTCAACTGGTCATAGAATGTTGTAAAAATGGTATAGTCGGTACTTTTCCTGCACTAAACCAACGCACCAGCGAAGGTTTTGAGGAATGGCTGGTAGAAATTAAAACTGCCTTGAAGAAACATGAAGCAGATACAGGTGAGAAACCTGCACCGTTCGGCGTAAACTTAATTGTTCATCCTACCAATCCTAGATTAGAAGCTGATATTAAACTATGCGTAAAACATCAAGTACCATTAATCATTACTTCCTTAGGTGCAGTATCGCAAGTAGTAGATGCCATTCATAGCTATGGCGGACTCGTATTTCACGATATAATTAAAAAAAGACATGCGGAAAAGGCGGCCGAAGCCGGTGTGGACGGATTAATACTTGTTGCTGCAGGAGCAGGTGGCCATGCAGGTACTATAAACCCAATGCCATTGGTGGCAGAAATTAAAAAATTCTTTCACAAGACCATTTTACTTTCAGGGTGTATAAGTACGGGTAGGGATATTGCCTCAGCACTTCAAATGGGTGCCGACCTAGCATATATGGGTACCCGCTTTATCAATACGAACGAAAGTAAGGCTTCCCCTGAGTACAGAAATATGATCATTGATGCAGGTGCAAGTGACGTAGTCTATACCGCAGCTATTTCTGGGGTTCATGCCAACTTCCTTGGCGCCAGTCTTAAAGCGGCAGGTATTACCGAAGAGGATTTAAAAAAAGACGTAAAAATAGATTTTGGGAAAGAACTGGATACCGAGGCCAAAGCTTGGAAAACCATTTGGTCTGCAGGTCAAGGCTCGGCACTTATTAAAGATACCGTACCTGTATCCACATTGGTTACAACACTAAAAACGGAATTTAAAGAGGCTATTGAAGAACAAATAAAAGTCTTGGAAACCTTCCCTAAATAAATACGGATACAAGTTCAAAATTTCAATGCCTTTACTAAATTCATCTTACCATCCTTCTTTGTTTTTTAAGAACGGACACCTTTCTACCATCTATGCAGGTTTAATTAGAAAGGTAAATGATGTTGAGCAAATACGCATTCGTATTACCTTACCAGATTCAGATTTTTTAGATATAGATTGGAGCTACGCTTCATCCCCATCCAAAAAATTGGTCATAGTTATTCATGGATTGGAAGGGAGCGCTAAAAGAGCATACATAAAAGGTAGTGCCAAAACTCTTACCGAAGGTGGTTACGATGTTTGCGCTATTAATTTAAGAGGGTGTAGTGGTGATGCCAATAAACTATACAAATCATACCATTCTGGTGCTACAGATGATCTGCAAGCGGTCATAGCCTATATCTTACAGCTAAATGAATATGATAGTCTGTATCTTCACGGGTTTAGCCTTGGCGGCAACCTGTTGTTAAAATATTTAGGGGAAAAAAGAAATTTACCCCCGGAAATAAAAGGGGCGGTGGCCATATCTGTACCTTGTCAATTAGCAGATTCACTCTATCAATTATTACAATCTAAAAATGCACTTTACGCAAGAAGATTTAAAGGAAACTTATTAAAAAAACTAAAACAAAAGCAACAGTTGTTTCCTGAACTTATAGCTGACCATGATATTAAAAAAATAAAAACCCTAAAAGATTTTGATGATATCTATACCAGTAAAGCACACGGCTTTAAAGATGCCATGGATTATTATACACAGAGCAGCAGCCTACAATTTTTACAAGATATAAAAGTACCTACCCTTATTATCAATGCACTAAACGATTCTTTTTTAGGTCCTGAGTGTTACCCAGTAGACATAGCAAAAAGTCACAAATACGTATTTCTAGAATTGCCTAAATACGGTGGCCATGTTGGTTTTCATGGAGCAAATAACCAAACCTATACCGAAAGACGGACTCTTGAATTTATTAAGGGAATTTCTTAAAGATTCAATCCCAGACCATTCAATAATTAATAAATTTTTCTAAAATTGTTATCCGTCTAAAATTATTCCTTTTTTCTATAATTACATGATGATTAAAGGGTGCAGTGACCGTTAAAAATTCATATATTAGCCCTTTAATTGAGAGACAACTTTTAAAATATAGAAAACGTATGCGCAAATTATTAACCTTATTAGCTCTTAGCACAATGATTATTAGCTGTGGTGAGAAAAAGGAAGAGAAGAAAGAAGGTTTTGAAATGAACAGAACCAAGAAAGAAGCTAAAACTGAAACGGCTAGTGAAGGTGTACCCGTAGATTTAGACAATAAAGGGGTTGGCCCAATAACTAGCGTTACTTTTGACGATACCGTAAATGAAGAAATGGCAGCTGCGGGTAAAGAAAAATTCCAGGCAATATGTACTGCTTGCCATATGGCAGAACAGCGTATGATAGGACCTGCTTTAAAAGGTGTTTATGAAAGAAGAAGTCCAGAATGGGTTATGAACATGATCATTAACCCTGACAAAATGCTAAAGGAAGATCCTATTGCCAAAGCATTGCTTAAAGAATACAACAATGCCATTATGCTGAATCAAAACTTAAACGAGGAAGAGGCGCGTAACCTAGCAGAGTACCTACGTACCTTGTAATATCCTTTAAAATTCTAAGTAAACCCTTTCAATTAATTGAAAGGGTTTTTTGTTTCTCATAGTTATGAAATACACAACAAGTCTCTTCTGTAATGAATGGACATACCTTTACGACCAATAATTCCTAATTGAACGTACATTAAAATGCAAAACGATAAAATAAAAATAGATATAGTTTCTGATGTTGCCTGCCCTTGGTGTTATGTTGGAAAAAAACGACTGGAAAAAGCTATAGAACAATGGAAAGGTCTTCCTATAGAAATTGAATGGCACCCTTTTCAGTTAGATGCCAATATCCCTAAAGAAGGTTTAGATAGAGATACTTACCTTATGAACAAATTCGGTAATTTGGAAGGGCCGTTAGAAATGACCAAACGCTTGGTAGACAATGGTAAGGAGGAAGGAATCACTTTTAACTTTGGACCAGAATGGCGAGCAGTAAATACACTGTCCCTACACCAATTATTACATGTTGCTGGCGAAGAGGGATTTAAAGATGCTTTAAAAGAACGATTCATGAAAGCATATTTTGACGAAAATCTACACTTGAACAAGCCAGAAATTCTTATGGATATTATGAAGGAATTTGGCTGGTCTAAAGAAAAAACAAATGATATCCTAAACGATGATGCTATTGCGTATACAGTAAAACAAGAAATTGCACATTATCAGCAACGTGGCGTAAATAGTGTACCATTTTTTATTATCAATGATACCTATGGAATTAGTGGAGCGCAACCGGCATCTACCTTCTTAGAGGCTTTTGGGCAAGTAGCTCCTTTGACCATTTTAAGTGAAGGTGACCATTGCGACCCCACAACCGGTATTTGCTAATTTTATAAAATTTTAAAACTTATGAAAACTTCATTTTCGAAAATAATAGCGGGAGACAAACCGGTTTTGGTTGATTTTTTTGCCGACTGGTGCGGACCTTGTAAGACGTTGGCCCCAATTCTTAAAGATGTTAAGGACGAATTGGGCGAAGACATTAAAATAGTTAAGATTGATGTAGACAAAAATCAATCTTTAGCTACTACATATCAAGTAAGAGGAGTGCCTACCATGATCTTGTATAAAAATGGCAAACAGGTATGGAGGCAATCTGGTGTTGTTCAAAAAAGAGATTTAATACAAATCATTAAATCACACTAGTAGAATTTTAAACATACCGGACTTGGCAAATCAACTTCACTAACAAAATTCAAGGTGCCTTTTTCAACATTCCTTTTGAAAACCACTATATTGTTACTACGTTGATTTGCCACCAAAACATACGTTCCACTAGGGTCAATGGCAAAATTTCTTGGCCAGTCTCCTTTTACCGGCTCTCTACCTACCAATGTTAATGTGCCGTTAGGCTCATCTATCTTAAAGATTACGATAGTATTTTCGCCCCGGTTAGAACCATAAAGAAATTTACCGTCTGGAGATAGATGAATATCCGCGCAGAAACTCTCCCCTTCAAAACTATCGAATAATGTAGTATACGTCTCTATTTCTTCATAACTACCCCCTTTTTCTTTGAATAAGGTAATTGTAGAATTAAGCTCATTGATAACATATAAGTACACTCCATTATTAGAGGCCGTAAAGTGCCTAGGTCCGGCACCATTTTCCAAAACAAGTTCCTTTTGTGGGCTAGGAATAAATTTATCCTGTTTTTTACTATATTTTTTAATGCGATCCAAACCTAAATCTGCTACGAACAATTCTCCATTTAAAAATTTGGCCATATGGGCATGTGCGATCTTACTGGTATCCTGAACTTTATGATCGATCACTTGGGGAGATGAAAGCGTACCGTTTTCCAATGTTTTATAAATGGTAAAATTGCCACCTGTATAATTTGCCACTGCTACATCATTACCGTTTTCCGATACCCCAACATAACATGGGTTGGCACCAAATGTGGACATCATATCCAATTTGGTCAACATGGTATCCGTTACGTTAAATGCTGTAATAGTGCCACTATCACCGTTATAATCATCCACCTCGCCAACAGCGTACAACGTTTTCTTATCTGGTGCAAATGTTATAAATGATGGGTTATCTATTTGAGCTGCTAAAGTTTGGTCAGTAAGCTTACCGGTGTTCACATCAAAATTAAACCTATATATGCCTTCACTTCCGTTATTTGTATATGTACCTACAAAAAGTACTTCTTCCTTTTTCATTTTTTCCATCTTACAGCTATTTATTGTAATCAATCCTAAAATCCCTAATAAAAATCCGAAACAATATTTCATACACGTTAATTCTTATCTCTATTAAAACAAAACCTAAAGCTTTAGTCAAAATTTATTAAAAATACACAAGAATAGACCAAACATTGAAATAAATTCAGTTTTATGTAACAAAAACAGCATTTTCTCTACATATAAGAAAGATGTAACGATGGGATACGGAGGACAACCAATGAAAGTAATTAAAGCAAATAGAGCGCTGCTTAAAAAAAGTAGAAGCTTAAGGGAACTACGCAAAGATTATCTTGAATACTCAGAAGAAACCAAGTTACATTTTAAGGAACTTACCAATGTTGAACGTAAAGTGGTACGTGATAAAATAAGAGCACAGGCAAAAAAAGACCGAATACAAGAAATAGTCATTTACATCATTTCTTTTGCAATTGTTTTAGGTAGCTTTTATGCGATATACTATTATAACTAGCACCTTTAAAACTCCGGAAGACGGCTATAATCCCCACAATTTAAACGGGTTTTTGGTATCTGGACCCTTCTCCTTAGCTTTTGGATTATCTACCATGACCTTATACGTAGGATCTTCCATAACGTTTACATCAATAATATCATCTGCATTAGCCAACAAGCGTATACAGTCTTTGCTAAGATGACGTAAATGTACCTTCTTACCTACTTTTGCATAACGCTCGGTAATTTTGTTCAATGCCTCTATACCGCTCATATCTGCCACCCTACTTTCCTTAAAGTCAATGATTATTTCACTAGGGTCACCTTGAACATCAAATTTTTCATTGAACAAGGTGGTGGACCCAAAAAACAAAGGTCCGTAAATTTCATAGTGCTTAACACCGTTTTCATCAATATGCTTTCTTGCGCGAATTCTTTTTGCATTTTCCCAAGAATAGGCCAATGCAGATATAATAACACCAAGAAGTACAGCAATGGCGAGGTTATGGGTTATTGCCGTAATCAATGTCACCAAAATCATGACCACAACATCTGAATTTGGCATTTTTCTGAACGTTTTAAAACTTGCCCACTCAAAAGTACCTATTGCCACCATAAACATTAAACCTACCAAAGCGGCCATTGGCAAACGCTCAATAACACTAGAACCGAACATTATGAAAACCAATAACATTACGGCTGCCGTAATTCCCGAAAGTCTGGCCCTTGCCCCTGAAGAGGTATTGATCAAACTTTGCCCGATCATTGCACAACCGCCCATACCGGATAAAAAACCTGATAATATATTGGCCGACCCCTGGGCAACACACTCTCTATTACTATTACCTCTAGTATCTGTAATTTCATCAACAATGTTCAAGGTCAGCAAACTTTCTATTAGCCCTACACCAGCAACAATTGCAGCAAATGGAAATATAATTTTAAAAGATTCAAAAGTTAAGGGTATCTGCGGAATGGATAATGGCGGAAAACCACCTTTTATAGATTCTCCTTCTCTCATGGTATCAGCAACTGTCAATGTATCTATACTGAAACCTATAACAATGGCAGAAACAACCACAATAGCCACTAAAGTTGATGGTACCGCTTTTGTCAACTTGGGCAGACCCCAAATAATTACCATGGTCAAAAGTGTTAGTCCTAACATTATGGCCATATTAACCCCTGTTAACAACTGATCCGTTCCTTTTTGATAAAAATTAGGAAACTGTGCCATAAATATTATAATGGCCAAACCGTTTACAAATCCGAACATTACAGGATGCGGAACCAAACGAATAAATTTCCCCAGCTTTAGAACACCCGCTAAAATCTGTAAAACGCCTGCTACGATTACCGTAGCAAAGACATAATTTAATATGGTCTCTGGCTCTATACCCGGGAAGTTTCTTTTTAATTCCAATATCAACCCAATAAAAACAACCGCTACCGCACCTGTGGCACCAGAAATCATTCCGGGTCTGCCACCAAAGATAGATGTAATCAATGCTAATACAAATGCGGCATATAACCCTGTTAATGGAGAAAAACCGGGAATCAAAGCAAATGCAATGGCTTCGGGAACTAAAGCTAAAGCTACAGTTAAACCGGATAGAATCTCGGTTTTATAATCTACTTTTTGTTTGAAATCGAATAAATTGAAAATCTTCGCCATGAACCTCTATCTTTAAAAGGCGCAAAAATAGCAATATTTACCGGCCCCACCACAATCATATAGATTATTACCATATTATCTGTTTACCAGTCTTTTAACCCTAACAATTTCTCCCCTAACGGTGATAATTTAGCAGTATCGTATTTTGTTTGCTCCCAGTTTCTAGGATCCCCGGGAAATGCATAGCCTTCTGGGGCAATTCTATGTCTCCATGAATTTATCCGCCAATTCCTAAGTGTTTCGTTTTCTGGCTCTGCCGGCATCATTGAAATATACTGCGCAATCCTAACTTTATCCTTTGATGTATTGGGCCTAATACCGTGAGGCTCGGTACTATTAAAAATCAATAAATCGCCCGCCTTCATTTTCACTTTCACAATTTTATCTTCCAATCCATTTAAAGATGGCTGAAAACGGTCACGGTCTTTTGGTTGTGTTAATTTCCAAGAATCATAATTTCTATATAACCAGGGTATGCATTGAAAACCGCCCATATCCTCATCATCTTGGTCTGCCAACGCCAATACGCCCTGTACATTTTGCGGCTTGGTCTCCGGGTCATAATCCCAATGGATAAAACCTTTTTTATTAGACCCTTCTGGTAATGGAAAATTTAGGTTGGCGCGATCTATGGTTACCCATAATTTTTCCGTACCCCAAACATCAACAAAAGCATCGTACACTTTTCTGGTTTGCCTATTATTCCATAAATGTTGATTGTTATATACCTCGACCATACCGGTGCCGGTAAGTTCTTTCATTTGCATTTCTGCACGGGCCGGTGCATACCAGGTCGACTTATCTTTAGGGTCCTTTTCATCAAACTCCCAAATAAAATCTGCCGTGGCTTTTGCCTGCTCTAAATGCACTGCATTTTTAATGACGATGTAGCCATTTTCCATCCAAAAACCCCAATCTTCTTCGCTGAGCACACGAAGTGGTTTGCCATTAGACCGGTCGTTCAATTTTTGTTTACTACTTGTTGCCGTTGATGGGTTGCCAGGTATTTCTTTATGAGCCGTATTACCTTGTTCTACTTTTTCATTTACTTGTTCCATGGTGCATGAATTTAAGTTGATGTATGATATAAAACTACTGAGGATGAACAATTTGGGCTACCGTAATATTGACCTAAATTTGAACAATATTGATTTTACAGCTACTTAGCATTCATTTATTACGCAATTTTGTTACATTTAAGCCATGAAGATTGAATTAGAAACCATTGACCCCGCATCTAAAAGTCCGTTCAGATTATTGCATGACCCCAAGTTGAGCCATTTGTTTTATTGGCATTTTCACCCAGAGTATGAGCTGGTCTATATTGAAGGTGCAAATGGCACTAGGCATGTTGGCGATCATATATCCGAGTACGAAGAAACCGATCTTGTATTGATTGGTTCTAACATTCCCCATCTTAATTTTGATTATGGCGTAAAAACAGAATACCGTGAAGAAGTCCTGCATATAAAACCCAATTTTAAAAGCACTTTTGTAGACCCATTACCTGAACTACAGAGCTTGAACAGGTTATTGGATTTATCTAGATATGGCATTGCTTTTCATGGCGAAACAAAAAAAGTGGTGGGTACCTTATTAAAGGAACTGCATACGCTAAAACCTTTTGAATATTTTATGGCGATCATGGGTATTCTTAAAAGACTATCTCAAAGTAATGAATTTGAACTGCTTCATAAAAAACCATACAAAAATAGATATAGCAAAAAGGAGCAAAGTAGAATACGGGATATTTACGCCTTAATAGATGACCGCTACCAAGGTAAAATATCTGTTGACGAAGTTGCTAAATTTTGCAATTTAACAAAGCCAGCTTTTTGCCGGTATTTTAAAAAAGCTACCGGAAGCACGTTTATAGAATTCTTAAATCAATATAGAATAAGTCAATCTAAGCGTTTATTACTTACCGGAAAAAATGTTAGCGAAACCTGTTTTGAATGCGGATTTGAAAGTTTGTCCTATTTCAACAGAACTTTTAAAAAGGTAACGGGCGAAAATCCATCGGCATTCAAAAAAAGATTACAGCACCATTAAATGAAGTAGTATTCTATTGTAAAGAGTAAACTTTTAGATCATTGACCAACTACCTTTAGGGTATAGTTTTCAACCTCTAAAACAAACGCAATGGAAATCTTTGATCCACTTTCAGTAAAAACCGTACTACAAATAAGTGTTGCGGCAATATTTGTTTATTTATATATGATGTTCATTACCCGTGTAACCGGTAAACGAACATTTGCAAAAATGACCAGTTTTGATTTTGCAGTAACCATTGCAATGGGCTCTATTTTGGCCGATGCCGTGAATAAACCTGTAGATAGTTTAATGCCCGCATTGGTTTCATTAGCCTTATTGGCAGGACTACAAGCCTTGTTCGCCAAATTATTATCTAGCTCTGATGCGGCACAAAAGATTGTTACCAATACCCCTATCCTTCTTATGGAAAACGGAAATATCTTAAAGGAAAACCTTAAGAAAGCATTAGTTAGTCAAGCGGATTTAATGGGGAAACTACGTGAGGCCAACGTGCTGCAGTTATCTCAAGTAAAGGCTGTTATTTTTGAAACTACAGGCGATATTTCTGTACTACATACCAATAAACCCATAACCATTGATTCCGTAATTATGGAAGATGTTAAAGCATAAAAAATGCCCGCTTCATATGAATTGGGCATTTTTAAGACAATCAACCTAAAAACTATTTTACCTTCTTCCTTTCTACCTGCATGGTAGGGTTAGAAGTTTTTATTCTTTTCTTCACCTGGGTATTCTTACCGGTCTTTAAATATTGCTGGTATCCTCTTCCTCTAAACTCATACGTAGTACCACTTGTGGGGTGATATAATTCTATGGTACTATCATTAATTACATATAACTCAAAATAATCATCACCAAAGAAATCGTAATCCAATGTCAACGCCTTTAAGGAATTATCTCCCTGTACATCATACACTACATAATTTCCTTCATAATCCCATTGTAAATTGGAAACCCTAGTATTTGGAACATCTAGAGATGATCTGAAAAAATCTGGTAAAAACTGTATATAATTTTCGTTATCAAAGTCATTTATTGCTCCCGTTTGACTTGTATAAATTTTCTCCCAAGCATCATATTCCTGTAAAAAATAATTTATGTTGTCATAGAAGACCATATCATAATCAAATGTATTGGTCTGGTAACCTCTTAGAAAATAGGAGGTGTCCGTACTTGCATCATATAATTCAATAGTATTTCTATTGATCGCATAAACTTCCAGGGCCCAACGGCCATCAATATCATGATCTATATCTACAATGCCCCTTAATGTACTATAGGAACCCACATCAATACCATACCCTCCACCAGTCTTACCAATACCTACAATATTATTGTTGGCATATACGATACCACGGTCAAAAGAAATGGTAAAGGCACGTTGTAAAAATGGTACTTCTCCATGTCCTCGTGTTTCATTGATATCAACATACCAGACATCAAAATCTTGTAATACCTGATCCGTATTAAAGGCAGATTCTTCAATAAAATCATCCTCAATGATAACATCTGCATAACAAGAAACCATCAATGTGGCCAAAAGAACATATCCTGTAAGTAGTTTAATTGTTTTCATAAGATTTTATTTAATTGATTAATTACCTAGAAACAATCTTTATGCCAAAATTTATTCAAGTCTCTTGCCAAGCCCTAAAAGCACATATAAATAATTGGTAAATTTGCAGTATGAACAAGGATGCTAAATTTGCAGTTTTAGGCGGTGGTAGTTGGGCTACGGCAATTGTTAAGATGTTGACCAACAACCAAGAACAGGTGGGTTGGTATATGAGAAATTCCGATGCTATTGGGTATCTAAAAATTCAAAAACATAACCCCAATTACCTTACTTCTGTAGAATTCAAGACAGAACAATTACTGTTAACGAGCAATATTAACGAAGCGGTAAAAAATGCCGATATATTAATTTTTGCTATTCCCTCTGCTTTCCTGGTTTCCGAATTGGAAAAATTAACCGAATCTCTCAAGGATAAAATTATCTTTTCAGCTATAAAAGGTATTGTACCAGAATCTGGACTGATCGTAGGGGAGCATTTTCATGAGGTGTACAACATCCCTTTTGACCATATTGGTGTAATCACCGGACCATGCCATGCCGAAGAAGTTGCTATGGAACGATTGTCTTATTTGACCATTGCTTGTGCAGATACCAAAAAAGCGGAATTTGTTGCCAACAACCTGTCCGGCAATTACATAAAAACAAATATCAGTAAGGATATTATAGGAACGGAGTATGCGGCCATGTTAAAGAATATTTATGCCATTGCCGCGGGTATTGCACATGGCTTGGGCTATGGGGACAATTTTCAAAGTGTTTTGATGAGCAATGCCATTAGGGAAATGAAACGCTATACCAAACGTATACATAACATAGACCGCAATATTAACAAGTCTGCCTATTTAGGGGATTTACTGGTAACCGGTTATTCCGTTTTTAGCCGAAATAGAATGTTCGGTAATATGATCGGCAAAGGATATACCGTTAAAAGTGCCCAAATGGAAATGAATATGGTGGCAGAAGGATATTATGCGGCCAAGAGTGCATTTGCCATTAAACAAAAATTCAAGAAAAAAGTTAAGACGCCCATTATAAACGCCGTTTATCAAATACTTTATGAGAACAAAAGTCCTAAAAAGGTGTTTTTAGCGCTAACGGATAAATTGGATTAATCTCTAGTAAGCGAAAAATCTGAATGTTCCTTTAGTATTTCTTCTAGGGTGGTCCTCCAGCCTTCCACTACTTCATTGGAAACTCCAAACCTGTTTTGAAATTCTTTTAATATAGGTTCCATAAGTGTTCTAATACTTTCTATATCAAAGTACAATCTACCGGTTCTTCTTATAAAGAAATCCATTGGATTGTGAACCATTTCATAATCAATACCAAATGCTAATTCCGCTTTTGCTAAACGAACATATTTGTCTTCCTCCACCAAGGTTTCATATATATCTAAAATAACCTCTGTTTGTTTACCATAATTGGTTACCAGGAACCAGGCATCATGCTTTGTAAAACCATCGCCCATTATTTTATCATATACTTGGGAAATATATTTTTTTACATGCTTGAATTTTTTAAAATCATCGTTTCCGCACAGGTATATCTTTTCCGTATAACATTCTTTTAGTTCAATGTTATGTTCCTCTTCCATATTCTTTGCTATACGATCCACTACCCTTTCAGCCATTTTACGGTAACCTGTTAATTTACCGCCCGCTATACTGATCAATCCTGTAGTTGATACAAATATTTCATCTTTCCTAGAAAGTTCAGAAGCAGATTTACCTTCTTCATGGATTAAAGGGCGTAAGCCTGCCCAAGAAGAAACAATATCCTCCAGTTCCAAATTAATATCCGGGAACATATTGTTTACGGCAGAAATCAAATAAATGGCGTCCGCAATATCTGTCCTTACCTCATCCTTACTGTCATTATAATTGGTATCCGTGGTACCTACATAGGTTATTTTGCCCCTTGGTATGGCAAACATCATCCTGCCATCTGGTATATCAAAATAGACCGACTGTTTTACCGGTAATTTTTCATATGGAAAAACCAAATGCACCCCTTTGGTTAAATGAAGCTGTTTTCCCTTTTTAGAATTGTTTAAACTTCTTAACTCATCTACCCAAGGACCGGCAGCACTTATAACATATTTAGATTTTATGGCAAACGCCTTTCCTGTTGTTTCATCAGTAACTTGAACCCCTGCTACTTTTTCCTTTTCATATAAAAAATCTGTAACTTTTGCATAGTTGAGCGCCTGTGCACCAAACAATAAACTTGTCTTAATATTTTCTATGGTTAAACGGGCGTCATCTGTTCTATATTCTGCGTAATACCCTGCCCCGTTCAATATCTTTTTAGGCAATAAAGGTTCCAATTTTAAAGCTTCCTTTTTTTCAAGCATTTTTCGTTTATCATCACCTGAAACCTGGGCAAGAATATCATAGACCTTAAGACCAATTGAGGTTAACCATTTACCATAAGAGCCATTTTCTATCAATGGAAGTAGCATTTTTTCAGGCAGTACCAAATGGGGAGCCAATTTATGGACAATGGCACGTTCTGAGCCCACTTCTTTTACCAACCAAAAATCGAATTGTTTTAAATATCGTAGTCCGCCATGAATCAATTTGGTTGATTTACTACTTGTACCTGATGCAAAATCACCCTTTTCCAACAGGGCTACCTTTAATCCACGCGATGCGGCATCAAGGGCAATACCTCCACCGGTTATGCCACCTCCAATAACTACTAAATCAAATTCATCCGCCTCTAAGGATTCAATTGTTTTTTGACGTTCTAAATTGGTAAATTTTATATTCTTCATCAAAAATGTGTTAACTATTAATAAGTTGATGCCCTACAGGTTGTACCATAGTTCTCCAAAGATAGGACGAGAGCCACATTAAAATATGCTCGATAAAATTATTTAATTGTAAAATTGATGCATTAAACTATTCTTCGTCTTCCCATCCTTTTGTACGTTCTACCGCTTTCTGCCATTTTTTATAAAGACGTTTTCTCTTTACACGATCAAATGTGGGTTTAAAAATATGGTTCATGGGTCTGTTTTCATCAATATCGGACTGTTCCCAAAAACCTACATGAATACCGGCCAAAAATGCCGCTCCCATTGCGGTGGACTCAATTATTTCCGGTCGATGTACTTCAGAGTCTAAAATATCGGCTTGAAATTGCATTAAGTGATTGTTAGCACATGCGCCACCGTCAACCCTAAGATTTTTAAGTTGAATGCCAGAGTCATCTTCCATGGCTTTTAAAATATCCTTGGTCTGGTAAGCAAGGGCCTCTAAAGTAGCTTTGGCTATATGGGCCTTACCGGTATCCCTGGTTAAACCAAATATGGCACCCCTGGCATACATATCCCAATAGGGTGCGCCCAAACCTGCAAAGGCTGGTACTACATAAACAGAATTTTCACCTTCAATGGAATTGGCCAGTTCCTCTGTTTCCTTGGCATGCTCAATAAGTTCCAAACCATCTCTTAACCATTGTACGGCGGCACCGGCAATAAAGATACTTCCTTCCAATGCATAATTTACCTTACCGTTTAAACCATAGGCAATGGTCGTTAATAGCCCATTTTTAGAGAATTGTGGCTTTTCACCTGTATTCATAAGCATAAAGCAACCTGTACCATAGGTGTTTTTTGCCGAACCTTTCTTAAAACATGCCTGACCAAACAAGGCCGCTTGCTGGTCACCGGCTATACCCGCTATTGGAATCTTCACCCCATCTATTTCATAGTCCCCAAAATGGGCCGATGATGGCTTTACCTCTGGCAACATACTTTTGGGTATATTTAGGGCCTTCAGCATTTTATCATCCCATTTTAGCTGTACAATATCATAGATCATAGTACGTGATGCATTGGTATAATCTGTACAATGATTATGGTCTTTTGTCATATTCCAAACCAACCAAGTATCTATAGTGCCCATTAACAGTTCGCCCGCTTCCGCTTTTTTCCTGGCACCATCAACATTGTCCAATATCCATTTTACCTTGGTTCCTGAAAAATAAGAATCTATGACCAGTCCGGTGGTTTTCCTTACATGTTCGGTTAAACCTGTTTTCTTTAAATGTTCACAGATATCCGCAGTACGTTTGTCTTGCCAAACTATAGCATTATAAACGGGTTTTCCTGTATTCTTGTCCCAAACCACCGTAGTTTCACGTTGATTGGTTATACCTATACCCATTATTTCCGCTGGGGTTATGCTTTCCTTATCCAAAAGTTCTTTTAAAACGCCTAGTTGCGTAGCTAATATTTCTTCTGCATCATGTTCTACCCAGCCAGATTGTGGAAATATTTGTTTAAACTCTTTTTGGACCATACCCTTGATAGTACCTGCATGGTCTACCAACAATGCTCTTGAGCTTGTGGTACCTTGATCTAATGATATTATAAATTTCCTTGACATTTTTTACGATATTTTTTTAAATATAGCAGATTTAATATCGATTTCAAAGAAGATAAAATTATATTATGCTATTCTATGCTACTATATATGAATTAAGATTTTACACACATTATTCAGTAGCTTTTTAGATTAATTATAGAAGATTATTTTTGGCATTAGTCTATAAACTCCTTTTCCAAAAAATAATTTACGATCGCTTCTTTCATCAAAACGGTTTGCTCACCAGCTTTTAGTGGAGGCAACTCTTCATTAATGGTGTAATGGGGCCAACCTTCTTCATCAAAAAAACTAAATTCATAAAACCCATAGGGTTCCAATAGCCTACAGATAGCAATGTGCATTAAATCTAATTTATCATCTTTTTTATACTTTCTATGGTATTGTCCCAACTCTTGAACGCCCACTAGATAAATAATAGCATCCAATTCCAACGGATCTCCATCAGAAAATTTTACCGATAGCTTTTCAACCAAGTTTTCCCAACGTTCCTTTAACTGTATATCCCTAGCCATAATATTATATTCACATCCTATATTTTGGACATTTCAAAGGTACAACTCAAAGTTTTATATTTGTTAAAACACTTTACAAATGGGGCTTTTAGATATACTTCTTCTTCTACCTTTGGTCTGGGGACTTTACAAAGGCTTTAAAAATGGTCTTTTTATGGAATTAGCCTCTATTGTGGCATTGATTGCCGGTATTTATGGGGCTATTCATTTTAGCTATATTACAGGAAACTATTTATCCACGCACTTAGATTGGGATGAACGCAATATGAGTATAATAGCATTCATTATAACATTTATCTTAATTATCATTTTAGTTAATTTAGCGGGAAAACTACTTACCAAAGTGGCAAACTTGGCAATGTTAGGCCTCTTGAACAAAATAGCCGGAGCAATTTTCGGTACCTTAAAAATAGCTATCATCCTAGGTGCTGCATTCATTTTTTTTGACCGTGTGGACAACAGCTTAAACTTATTGGATGAAAAGACCAAAACCCAATCTATATTGTACCAGCCCATTAAAGATATTGGAGCGTTGTTATTTGATCATGTCCTAACCTATACCCAGCCAGAACAAGAATCTAACAACGAGCCTGTTATCATATAGTGTAGTTTAAGCACTTATTCCCTTAATTTTTACCTTTCAACGAATAATAATCCAAGATTGGCCCACAATCCTAGGTTTTCCATAATATTACGTATCGATATCCCCTATCGATAGAGAACTTAGAACATTCTCATCTTACATACCTACTTCGCTAAGCCGAAAGGCTTTATTACAAAATGACACTATATGAAAATGAGATTGCATTATGCGGTCGCTGTCCTATTTGTAGTATTTCTTGGTTCTTGTACTAGTGACCCTATAGAAGAGTTACCGTATGTAGAGACAGAGAATGTACTTGATATTGAACACGACCTACTGGAAATTGTTAACAAGCATAGAGTTGGTTTAAAAATCAATACGCTTGAATTTAGTGAAGTGGCCTATAAATATGCCAATATCCACACAGATTATATGATTGCCAAAGGCAGCATTAGTCATGATAATTTTAGCTCTAGGGCAGCTAAGATCAATTCTGAAATTGAAGTGGAGATGGTTGCAGAGAATGTTGCCAAGGATTATAAAACTGCGATAGACGCCTTTGAGGGCTGGTATATAAGTAGTAGCCATAAAAAAACCATGGAGGGTGATTTTACCCATACTGGTATTAGCGTCAAGAAAGATGATCTGGGCAATTTTTATTTTACCCAGCTTTTCTACAAGCAATGACCAAGTAAAAGTCTAATTGTAGATAAAATCGGTTAAAATACAACTTAAGACATTTCTTACATTTAAGCTTTGACGTTTATCTGTTTTATTTAGCGGATAAAGTGCGAAAAACCACACGAAATACACATTTTTACGATGAAATAACCCTTGCACTTGGTCGATAAGCGCCTATATACACTAATTTTACAGCTTATCGAGTTTTTTGCTACGGCTATAGATATATTTCTTCCAAACATGGTTCTTGGGACTACTTTTGAATCGTTAATAAAATTTAAAGTTTCCCAAAATGAAATTATACATACCTACTTTAGCATTGTTCGTCATCTTAATGTCCTCATGTTCCAAATATGAAAATTTTGCAGGTTACGAAGAGGTAAATGAGGATCCGGCAACAAAGGTTACCTTGGTCAGTTCTGATAAACACAATGCTTTGGAAGCTGAACTGTTTGAAATAATTAATACCTATAGAGTAAGTATTGGACTAAACGAAATGGCTTTTGAAGGTACTACCTATTACTATGCAGGTCTTCATACAGACTATATGATTGAAAAAGGAACCACAAGCCATGCTAAATTTGGTGAACGTGCAGAAAAAATCTCAAAGAGAACTGGAGCGGTATACGTAGCGGAGAATGTAGCAAGAAATTATGATACGGTACAAGAAGCTTTTGAAGCTTGGATCGATAGCCCTGGCCATAGAGTCAATATAGAAGGAGATTATGATTACTCTGCCATAAGTATTAAGGAAAACGCCAATGGAGACCTATATTTTACACAATTGTTCTTTAGGTAACCTAATTAAACAATTTTAAAAAAGCCTTTGTTAGACAAAGGCTTTTTTTATGTCCAAGTTTTAGGTAAGCGCCATTGGTTTTTATAACTTTCAGTTTAAAATCATTAAAATGAGTATCAAAGCACCTTTTAACCTTAATAAATGGATTGAAGAAAACAGGGCTTCCTTAAAGCCTCCCGTTGGCAATAAAAACCTGTACAAAGATGCCGGTGATTATATTGTCATGATCGTGGCAGGGCCAAATGCCAGAAAAGATTATCACTATAATGAAACGGAAGAGCTTTTTTATCAGCTAGAAGGTCATATTGAAGTCCATATTCAAGAGGATGGAAAAAAGAGAACAATGCATTTAGGCCCGGGAGACATGTACCTACATCCTGCAAAAGTGCCCCATTCCCCCGTACGTAAAGAAGGGTCTATTGGTCTGGTTATTGAAAGAAAGAGAGCGGATATGAACGTTGATGATGGTTTACTTTGGTTCTGTGATAATTGCAACCATAAACTATATGAAGCGTATTTTACCCTGAACGATATTGAAAAAGATTTTTTATCCCATTTCAAACATTTCTATAGTTCCAAAGAATTAAGAACTTGTGACAATTGCGGTACAGTTATGCCCGTGGATGAACGATTTATTGCCAAAGAAGAATGATTTTTATAGCTAAGACAATTACGATATTGGTAGCCATAATGCACCTCTATTTTTTATATCTGGAAATGTTTGCCTGGACCACCAAAGGAAAAAAGGTGTTTAGGAATTTTCCAAAAGACCTCTTTGAACCTACTAAACAAATGGCCGCCAATCAAGGTCTCTATAATGGTTTTTTAGCAGCAGGCCTCGTTTGGTCCATATTTATAACTAATCTGGAATGGTCCAGCAATATAGCTTTGTTCTTTTTAGGTTGTGTAGTTGTTGCTGGGGCATATGGCGCATATTCGGTAGCAAAAAAAATATTCGTGGTACAGGGAATACCTGCTTTAGTAGGTTGTATCTTTTGGGTCGTAATTAAATTCCTTTAATACCTTTCTTCGGCCAATAATACCTAATTTTCTTTGTATTTTTGTAATATACCTAACAATAATTGCTTAAAAAGTTATAAAATGTCAAAAATAGCAGTAGATTTTGGAATTCATGAAGCCCTAAACCTATTGGGGATAAAAGAAATAAACGACGGAACCTCTACGGGATCAAATAATTTTTCATCCGGAGACACCATTGCTTCGTTTTCACCTGTTGATGGTTCCTTAATCTCTAAAGTAAGGACTTCTACAAAGAAAGATTATGAAAAAGTAATGCAGACCGCTACTGCTGCATTTACTGAGTGGAGGACTAAACCTGCTCCATTGAGAGGAGAAATTGTTAGACAATTTGGACAAAAACTTAGAGAACTTAAAGAGCCATTAGGAAAATTGGTCTCTTATGAAATGGGGAAAAGCTATCAAGAAGGGTTAGGGGAAGTACAGGAAATGATAGACATCTGCGATTTTGCAGTAGGTTTATCAAGACAATTACATGGTTTGACTATGCATTCCGAAAGACCGGGACATAGAATGTATGAGCAATATCACCCTTTGGGTGTTGTGGGCATAATTTCAGCTTTTAACTTTCCGGTAGCTGTATGGGCCTGGAATACTGCCTTAGCATGGATATGTGGTGATGTATGTGTATGGAAACCTTCTGAAAAAACTCCTTTATGCGGTATTGCCTGTCAAAATATTGCGGCGTCTGTATTTAAGGCGAACAATTTACCTGAAGGTATTTCATGTTTAATCAATGGGGATTATAACGTGGGTGAGCTTATGACCAGTGATGTTCGTATACCTTTGGTTTCTGCAACAGGTTCTATACGAATGGGAAAAATTGTAGCTCAAGCGGTAGCAGCAAGGTTAGGGAAATCCTTACTGGAGCTTGGTGGTAACAACGCCATAATAGTAACACCTGATGCCGATATAAAAATGACAGTGATTGGAGCAGTATTTGGTGCTGTAGGCACCGCTGGACAACGCTGTACATCTACAAGAAGGTTAATTATACACGATTCTATGTATGATAAGGTCAAGGATGCCATCGTAGCCGCTTATCAACAATTAAGAATTGGAAATCCATTGGATGAAAATAACCATGTAGGGCCATTGATTGATACTGATGCAGTGGCGCATTATAAAAATGCTTTACAACAAGTTGTTGCAGAAGGTGGCAACCTGATCGTAGAAGGCGGTGTACTGGAAGGACAAGGCTATGAGAGTGGTTGCTATGTAAAACCTGCAATCGCAGAGGCAAAAAACACATTTAAAATAGTGCAGCATGAAACTTTTGCCCCTGTTCTTTATCTTTTAAAATATTCTGGTGGTGTAGAAAATGCCATTGCTATTCAGAACGGAGTAGTACAAGGGCTTTCGTCCGCTATTATGACCAATAACCTTCGTGAAGCGGAACATTTCCTTTCCGCATGGGGAAGTGATTGCGGTATTGCAAATGTAAATATTGGTACTTCAGGAGCAGAAATAGGTGGTGCTTTTGGTGGAGAAAAGGAAACAGGTGGCGGTAGAGAAAGTGGCTCTGATGCTTGGAAAGTATATATGAGAAGACAAACCAATACCATTAATTATACCACAGAACTTCCTTTGGCCCAAGGCATAAAGTTTGACCTATAATCCATAACAGTTATTTTCTTTGCATGTATTATGCTGTCTTGCCGTTTACCGGTTCGTTGGACCAACTTCCATGAAGTAAGGCTTGAAGTCCCAGTATAAAAAACATGCAAAGGAAATTGAAAATGCTTTTTAACTTTTTTTTCATTCCCTTGATATATAGTTATTTAGAAAACTAGTATTTTATTTATTAAAGTGCTATAAATTCTGTACACCTTTCTATATAAATTGTATAGTTGGACTTTTAACAATGAAGCATTTAAATAAAAAAATCTTGTCGACATGGTAGAAGACAAGATTTTTTAACCAACTAACTCAAAACTTCAAATATTATATCAATGCCCAATCTTTGTGGGGAGATATAAGTTTGAAAACTATACCGCAAAAATGCATTAATTAAAGATGCGTTTGCCTCAACTTTTCATGTATAAACACCAAGATCGTACAGATAGTCATCATTTAAGTATATCTGGAAATTCATCTATATCTTGACTATAAGGCAATTAGCTTTTAAAATTTTAACAATGTTAAGATTTTTTTAATACATTGTACATCAAACACTAAACACTATATATAATGTCTAAAACAGTCACCAATTTATTATTGATGTTGATTACCATTGTAGCTGGTACATTCGCATACATCTTTTTTTGTAGCGAATGTGGTTCGTTTTCCAAAGAGCCTCCTAAAACAATTACAGAAGAAACCCCCGCAACTGTAGTAACACCAAAAGCTACCTCTTTCCCTTTTTCCATTCAGGGAGACGGGCTCAACTATTCAACGAACGATAATTATAATTTTAACCGTTCTGCCAGTAATTTTGTTCAACCTTTAAGTACAGAGGTCAATACAGGTATTACAGAACTTAAAACCTATTTAGAAGGAAATGAAAATCAAATTCTAAACGTTACCGGGTTTTACACCAGTGATGAAGAAAACAATTCCGCTTTTCCAAATCTAGGGCTTGCAAGAGCCAATACCATAAAGAATGATCTAGCCACAAAAGGAATTTCAACGAGCCAAATCAATACCATGGGCAAACTTATGGATGATATGGTTGCCAAAGACGATACCTACTATGGTCCTGTTTCATTAAGCCTTGAAACAAAATCAGATACTGCAGATGATGAACTAAAGGCACTATATGATGCAATTAAAGCGGATCCGCTCATCTTATATTTCAACACTGCACAAGCATCAATTACGCTAGATGCGGCACAGCGCCAAAAAATTGCCGATATCTCCAAATATCTTGACAGGGTAGAGGGCGCACAAGTTACTATCGTAGGCCATACAGACAATACCGGAAAAGCCAGTACCAATATGAGATTAGGATTAGATCGTGCAAATTTTGCCAAAAACTACCTACTAAAAAATGGCATACCGGAAAATAAAATTAAAACTTCCTCTAAAGGTCAAACTGACCCTATTGCCAGTAATGCAACAGAAGAAGGCAGGAATAAAAATAGAAGAACCGTCATCACTTTAAATTAAACATACACTAATCTCCTAAATTAAATTAAAAATGAATTTTGAAACTATGAATATTTGGTGCTGGATCATACCAGCTTTAGTTGGTATCATCTGTGGTATATTGGGCTATTTAATAGGTAAAAGCTCTACCAACGAAATTGATAATTCTGCTGAATTAACCAAACTTAGGGCAAGTAACAGTAAGTTACAAGCTGACCTAGACGCTTGTAACCAAAAAGTAATTGCAGCAAACAAAATAGTAGAACCGGCGCCTGTGACCAAAAGTGCACCAAGTACTAATTTAGGGGCATCTGCAGCATCTTTTGCTGCCGGAGCAACTACAAGTTCCATTGCTTTTGATGGCGCAGCGGCCAAGGCTGCTTATGGTAAAACCATTAAACAAGATGACCTCAAAATTGTAGAGGGCATAGGTCCAAAAATTGAAGGCATGTTTAAAGATCATGGTATCAAAACATGGAAGGCTCTTTCAGAATCAACTGTTGCAGATTGTCAAAAAGTGTTAGATACAGGTGGTAAGAGATATAAGATTCATGACCCTGCTTCTTGGCCAATGCAGGCCAAAATGTGCTATGAAGGCAAATGGAAAGAACTTGCCAAATGGCAGGAAGAGCATAAGCATGGTAAGTTATAACAATACTGAACTAACTTAGTTAAATAAAAAATCCCGATTCTATGAATCGGGATTTTTGTATGTTATAAAGCTCCATTGGCCTCTACCCATTTAAAATGGTATTGATCTTCTGGAAACTTCATTCTCTCTGCAATACGTTCCAATCTAGCTGGTAATTTCAACAAATAATCCCTGGCCTTTTCTGCCTCCTCATTTAGGGAACGCATACTTTCCAATTCCCAAAAAGCATTTAGCTTAGCCAATATATCCACATAATCCTGTGCCGTATATACGCCTAAACGCTGTGCACAATTAGAAAAATTCTCAAATGCAGAACCAATTGTACCCCCAGACTCCCTTAAAAAGTGCGCAGGCATTACAATTTTTTTCTTCATCATATCCGCAAATGCAATCATCATCCCAGAGGGATCTTCTCCAAAAATGGTTTTAACAAATTCTCTGTAGGCCAAATGATGTCTCATTTCATCACCTGCAATAATGGTACACATTTTCCCTAATAAGGCATTACCTTTTTTCTTGGCCAATTGCCCCACACGTTTATGTGAAATATTGGTAGCCAATTCTTGAAATGAAGTATAGACAAAGTTTTTATAAGGATCCCTATCTGTACCAATATCAAAACCATCGGAAATTAAATGTTGGGTGGTCAATTCTACCTCGCGCATGTTCACCCTACCGGATAGGTATAGGTATTTATTTAAAACATCACCATGTCTATTTTCCTCTGCGGTCCAAGCACGTACCCATTTAGCCCAACCATTGGTCTTATAATCTCCATGCTGGTCTATACCCACAACATCCATTAACCAGGATTCATATGTTGGCAAGGCTTCTTCGGTAATCGTATCAGCTACCATAGTCACCCAAAAATCATAACCTAAATCCTTTGACTCCTCACGTAATTCCTTAACTTCCTGTAAAAAAGTATCTTTTTCTGAATTCGGCAAAAAATCCGTAGGTTGCCATATATCTTCCGGTTTTATAAGGAATGAATCCATAAATCCTTCCACCTTAGGCTCCAATGCCTGCATCACTTCTAATCTTATATTTTTAATCGGCATAGTATCTTTTTTTTCAAAGTTCGTCAATAAACCTTGTCATTTAAAGTAAAGTTACAGGTTTTATCAATTTCTTCCCATTTCATCGGGATAAAACGTGTAAACCGGATCACTCTGCCAATATTCCTTGGTATCTATATCTAAAATGGTCAAAGGCCCCTTAAAGGCCGCACCGGTATCAATATTCCAAACATTGGCTACATTTTGCGGTGTTGTTTTACCAATTCTTGTAACCGGAGTGTGTCCTATATAGATTTCTTCATAATTCTTTAATCTTTTGGGGTAATGAGCATGGTCCCGGTCTAAATTCCTATCCAAAGAAAGTGCAAGCTCCCACAAGGTGCGATCCCAGTAAAATGTTTTTTGGAAATACTCATGCTCAATTCCTTTTAGGTTGGTAAAACCAGCATGTAAGAACAACCGGTTGTCGGCATCTAAATGATAATTGTTCAACCCTTTATAGAAATTCATATGAAGTTCTTTGGTTACTTCCGTTACCTCTTTATATGAATTTATGGTGGCTTCACCTCCGTGCATGAACCAAGTAGGATTGTCCGTAGCCCCTTGTAACCATTCATAACACAATTCGTCATGATTTCCACGTAAAAATACACAGTGGTATTCTTCCTTAAGTGCCAAAAGAAAATCAATGGTTTCTACGGCTTGGCTCCATCCATCAATATAATCCCCTAAAAATACAAGGGTATCGTGATCGGTTACTGCAGCCTTTTCCAATACCTGTTTTAAAGCTTTTAATCCTGAGTGGATATCACCCACTACCAACGTTCGTTTTGTACTCATTTAGCAAAAATCGCAATAACCGCAATTATTACAATGATAAAAACCACTAAAAAGAAAATTTTCCAAAAAGAATATGGTCTTGTACCACTTAACACCCCGGTTTGTCCGTTTATATAGAAATTATATTCTTTTCCGTCATATCTGTACGAGCTTATATATATGGGTACCAGTATATGTTTAAATGTTTCATTGAATAACTTTATATCTGCATTGGAAACTCTCTGGGTATCCCCACCTATATCCCTTCTTATCCAATTATAGGCCCTTTTTTTAGCTTCTTGAAATGAACGATGATGCCCTTCTTTCAACGAAACAGAATATTTTTCAGTAACAAAACCCGATAAATATTTAGAATTGAATGCCACTAGTTCCTTTAGGTTCCAAAATCCTACTTTTGCCGGAACCTCCTTTCTTTTCCGCTCTGACGCATTGATTAGAATATCATCTACAAAACCACTAATGTTGCCAGTAACGTACGTCCATTTCGTTTTTCTTACCTGCCTTGTTCTTTTTCCTTTGTTACTATTATAAGTTTGCGTTTCATAATAATAATCTCCGCGCTGTCCTTGGTAAGATGCCTTTAAGTTGGCATCAAAGGTCCAATAAGGTAAATAAAGACCATGAAGACCTTCTGGATCCAATGCCGCTCTTTTTAATTTGTTTGGGGCAAACCAAAGTTTTGCCACCCAGTTCTTAAAAATCTCTTGAGCCTTTCTTGCATCTAATTGAAAAGGCACCAATGCGCCGGGCAATATCCACCCTTCTTGCTCTACATCTTCCCGTATTAAAGGTTCACTACAATACACACACTGTAAAGACTTATAGTTTTCCTCTACATGTTGGTTTGCTCCACAATTTTTACAATGTAAAAGTTCTATGGTCTGGGTATACGCATTTTCACCAACAATTTTTAGATAGTGTTCCAGTTCAAGTTCCTCGAAACTGCTTTTGGACTGTTCAATAAACTCCTCATACCCACAATACTCACATGATAATTGGTGCGAACCTGGTTTAAATTTCAGCTCGGCACCACAATTGGCACATGCTTTTTTATATTCTGACTTCTGAATTTCGTCCATAGTTATATTCCCTCCGGTTAAAGGGTGAAGACCTACTTACATCTTTGATTATTATGCCGAGGGTAAAGGTGGCGGCGTATTTCCTCCTAGAAAGGATTTAAGCTCCTCTATTTCCTTTAAAGGCGCCCATTGCTCCATACCTTGTTTCCATATAAGCGAATCTCTATTAATGGTCCTACTTGCAAACAGCTCCTTTAATTTATCTATTGGCACAGGCCCAGATTGTTGCCCCCCAACAGCATAAAAATAACCTACCGCAACCGGAACTGGAGGTGGGCTTTGAGGTTGTACCTGTTGCCCGCCAAAAGGTTGTCCACTAGGTTGCCCCATCATTCCGCCCATTTGCTGTGCCAGTACAAAGCCCATGCCCATGCCCATGCCGGCACCTGCAGTACCGCCTTCATTTTTAGCTGCGAGCTCCATTGCTTTAGCTGCCTTGAACTGTGCCAACTTGCCCATGTCAAGTTTGTCCAATCGACTATATTCAAATATTTCTTTTTTGAGCTCTTCTGGCATAGAAACATTTTCTATATAAAATTTTTCCAACTCTATTCCTACCCTATTGAATTCTGGCTGCATGACCTCTTGACAAGTTTCTGAAAGTTCACTGGTATTTGCAGCGTAAAGCTCAATGGGTAAATTTGCCTCACCCACCGTATCGGTAAAACGGGTTACGATCAAACTCTTTAAATGCTCGTTTACCTCATAATTGGTAAAATTGCCATCTGTACCCACCACGTCGATCACAAATTTTCCCGGATCGTTAATTCTAAAACTATACGTACCAAAAGCCCTGATCTCTACTAATCCAAAACGATCATCACTTAACATAAACGGATTCTTAGTTCCCCACTTTTCATCCGTAAACAATCTAGTATTTACAAAGTAAACCTCTGCTTTGAACGGGCTATCAAAACCATATTTCCAACCTTTTAACGTGGTAAGAATAGGTAAGTTTTTAGTATTCAATGTATACGTCCCCGGCTTAAACACATCTGCCAATTGACCCTCATTGATAAATACCGCCACTTGCCCCTCCCTAACAATTAACTGTGCATTGTTCTTAATTTCATTTTGATAACGCTCAAAACGGTGGACAATAGTTTCATTGTTGGTATCTAACCACTCTACTATATCAATAAATTCGTGGCTTAATTTCTTTTTGATTTCATCGAATATGCTCATGGTCAGTTAATTTTAAATTGTGCATTTCAAGATATGCATTTCGGCTGCAGAGCCAAAATATCAAGGAATAATATTCGTTATTAAAACGGCTTATAAGCGCTATTTTAATATTTCATTAAGAATTTTTAGGAAATAGGTATATTTTCTAATTAACTTAGAATTTCTAATTAGGTTTAGTTTTATGAAAAAGATATTTTGTATTGGAGAATTATTGATTGATTTTGTTGCCGAAAACCAGGGAAATGATTTATCCAAAGCAAACGAATTCTCAAAAAAAGCAGGTGGTGCGCCAGCAAACGTAGCATGTGCTATTAGTAAACTGGGAGGAGACAGTTTTTTTATAGGTTGTGTAGGTAACGACCCTTTTGGTAAATTTTTATTACGAATTTTAGAAGAAGAGCATGTAAATATAACCATGGCTCAAGAATCTGACACCTTTACTACATTGGCTTTTGTTTCATTGGACGAAGACGGGGAACGAGATTTTGTTTTTAGTAGAGGTGCTGACCGTGAATTGGTTTATGACTCTTCACATAAAAATTATTTTGAACAAAATATCATACATTTTGGTGCCGCAACAGCCCTATTGGGCGGCCCACTTGAAGAAGCTTATAATAGGTATTTATTTGATGGACTTACAAAAAATGCGTTCATAAGTTTTGACCCTAATTACAGGGTAGACCTTTGGAAAAATAAAGTAGATATCTTTAAACGTAAATGCGAAGCGTTCATAGAAAAATCGCAGTTGTGTAAATTTAGTTTAGAAGAGGCCCAATTGCTTTCTGGCAAGGAAAATGTTGCGGAAGCTTGTACTGTTCTTCACGAAATGGGAACAGAAATTATAGTTGTGACCCTAGGTAGTGAAGGTACTTGGTTAAGCACTAAGCACTATCAAAAAAATATTGCCAGCATTAAGGTTACCCCTAAAGACACCACTGGGGCAGGCGATGCTTTTATAGGCTGTCTATTGCACCAAATAGCAAAACACCCTGATCTAGACACCTTGGTGGAAAATGAAGAAGTCCTTACCCAAATGGTAATTAAAGCCAATAAAGCCGGCGCTATTACAACCACCAATTTTGGAGCCATAGAATCCTTACCAACTATTCAACAACTGGAAGCTTAAATGAACCAGGCTGAACTACATCGTTATTTGGTTTCCAAAGCACCTAAAAAAAATAATGAGCAACAGCTCAAGGACTATTTTGATCTTAGATTGGCCACCAATCTGTCCTTGATCAAATCCTTATTTTTTTCTTTATATGATGAAAAAGAAGCTGTAGATCAATTTTATGTCCTTATAGATAAGTTAGAAGACCTCTATCAACAGCGTTCATTAGAATTAAAACAACAGGATGTTGAACGTTTAAAAGAAGGAAACTGGTACCAAAGCGAGAAAATGGTAGGTATGCAACTCTATGTAGACCGTTTTAACCAAAATCTGAACGGACTAAATAAAAAACTGCCCTATTTTGAAGATTTAGGCATCAATTTTTTACATCTAATGCCTGTGACTACTAGACCATCTGGTGAAAATGATGGTGGTTATGCAGTTAATAGTTACCATGAAATAGACCCAAAATATGGAACTAAAAAAGAGTTTATAGCATTAACAAAAAATGCCCGTAAGAAAGGGATTTTCTTAATGTTGGATTTTGTAGTCAACCATACAAGCGATGAGTTTGAATGGGCCAAAAAAGCAAAGGCAGGTGATTCTAAATATCAAGGATATTATTATACCTATCCTACACGCCATATTCCGGATGAATTTGAAAAAACACTCCCCGAAATCTTTCCACAATCCGCCCCGGGAAATTTTACCTATGTCAAGGAAATGGAAAAATGGGTAATGACCTGTTTTAATAATTATCAGTGGGACTTGAACTATAGAAACCCTGAAGTTTTTTTAGAAATGTTGGCCAACTTAATGTCCTTGGCCAATTTAGGTGTTGATGTAATTCGTTTTGACGCCTTGGCATTTCTCTGGAAAAAATTAGGAACCCAATCACAAAATTTACCAGAGGCACATGCCTTGATCTCTTTGTTTAGAATGTGCCTTCAAGTAATTGCACCAGGAGTTATTCTATTGGCCGAGGCCATTGTTGCCCCTAGAAACATACTCAAGTATTTTGGCGAAGACATGTTAGAGGGCAATGAGTGTGAAATTGCCTATAACGCCTCATTAATGGCATTACTTTGGAACTCCATTGCCACCAAACAGGCCTCACTTATGTACAAGAGTTTAACCGAAGTGCCGATCAAACCCAAAGATGCCACTTGGATAAATTATATTAGATGTCATGACGATATTGGCCTTGGTTATGATGATGACTTTATAGCCGCTATGGGTTGGGACCCAAGGTCTCACAAAGAGTTTCTATTAAATTATTATTGCGGTAAATTGGCGTGGTCACCGGCCAAAGGCTTAATGTTCATGTACAATCCTAAAAACGGAGATGGCAGAATTACCGGTAGTGCCGCCTCTCTCTTAGGTTTGGAAACCGCGCTGGAACAAAACAACAAAAACATTATTGATTACGCCATTGCTAAAATTTTAATGATGCACGGCATTATTTTAACGATTGGCGGTATACCTATGATATACGCCGGAGATGAAATAGGTACACTTAATGATTATAGCTTTAAGCAACACGTAGACCTTGCAAACGATAACCGTTGGGTAAACAGACCCATGCAAGATTGGACTATTATTTCCGGTTTAAACAAAAATCCCGATCATCCATCAACCTTAATATATAACGGCTTAAAGAAAATGATACGGATAAGGAAAGACCATACGGTGTTTCAAGATACCAATGACCTTAAAATATATGGCTGTCCCAATCCGCATATATTTGTTTTCAAGCGCATAAACGGTAATCAAAACGTTTGGATTCTTTCCAACTTTAACGAAGTGACGGAAAAACTAGATATTGGTTGGTTAAATTCCATTGGCATCCATACTGGTAAAAATACTATTGACTTATTAACGGAACTTCCTTTTAAGCTCATAAACAATGAGCTACCCTTAAAACCTTTTCAACAATTATGGGTAAAGAGTAGTTAGGCATTCCTTCTGTAATCATTAAAGTACGCCTTACCTTCATTTACGCACTCACGTTTACTTTAAGCGTATCATCAATTATATTTCACTTTTCTGAGTACCCTTAGTGCCTCTTTTATTGATGCATTTACCTTAGGGTATTTGGGTTTTAATAATTTTCGTGCAATTTCCATCTGTTCCTTGGCCTGTTCAAATCCGTTTAAATAACAAATAAGATAAGTATCTGCCAGATATCTTAACCTTTTAATTTCTGTGGGATTAAGTGCATGGTTAGATTTTGCTTTTTCCACAAGTAGATTGTTCCCCATAAAAATTTCCTCAAGCTTCTTTTTCTTGTATTTAGGGGGATTAAAAAGTAAATCGCTATTGATGGAATATGTACCGTTCTCGTTAAAACTAATTACCACTTTTTCTAGAGGGTAATATTTTTGTTTGGCCCCGAGCCCCAATTGAACAAATTCTATTGTCGTAAAAGAATTTTCATCAATACTTATTTTAACTTCATCTAGGTTAGAGTAAAATAATTTTACCTGTTCATTAATGAGTTCAATATCTACCCGGTAATAAAAAGTTTCTCCGTTGACCACCTTTTTGTTTCCTGCCCAACAAACCACAAATTGTTCCTTAAAAACCTTATAATCACTTTCAAGATCTTTGTGCCTGTTATTCAAAAAATCCACAACTCCGTCCAATGTTAGTTTAATGTTGTTCTTGGCGTGTTTTTCTATGGTTGCGACAGCTTCTTTGTTTATTTCCTTAAGTTCAATATCAAATACCTTTGGCATGCTTATGCTCCCTTCCCTAAAAAAAACGGAACCTGCATAATATTTCCAGATACTCTTTCTTAGCGAACATATTTCCCCTATAGATTTAATGGTAACCAACCCTACTACTTTCCCATCCGGCAAATGAGGAAATGGAATGTTTTCATAAGATATTAAGGGTGGATGATGCAAATAAGCATTGACCAAATTTTGAATCTTGCTATCATCAAAAAAATCTACCCCTACAATTTTATTGTCTTCATCCTCTACCCCTACAACTATGAAGGAATTATTAGTAGGGTTACTATTGGCTAGTGCACACACATGCTTTAAAAACTTTGCCTTTCCTTCCTTTTCTCCAATGGATATAAAACGCTTTTTATCGTAAAAACTATTTTCGTCATTATGTGCGAGCAAGTTTTTTACCAGTAGGCGTTTATTGATCATTTTTTACAAATTTGCAATACTTAAGATTTATTGACTATGGTAGATGATGCTTGCGCCGTGGGCATCACAATCAAATCTGCAATATTTACATGATAGGGACGTGTAACCACAAAATGTATAATGTCCGCAATATCTTCCGCCTTTAAAGGTTGAAATCCTTTATACACATTATTGGCACGATCATCATCTCCTTTAAAGCGTACATTACTGAACTCTGTTTCTACCAGACCTGGATTTACCGCCCCTACCCGAATGCCAAAGGGGTTCAAATCAATCCGCATACCTTGGTTTATGGCATCTACGGCATGTTTACTTGCACAATATACATTTCCTTTAGGATAAACCTCCTTACCGGCCGTTGAGCCTATATTTATGATGTGGCCAGATTTTCTCTCTACCATCTTAGGAATAAGCGCCTTGGAAACATACAATAAGCCCTTTACGTTAATGTCCAACATGGCGTCCCAATCTTCCAAGCTTCCTTCATGCACAGGGTCTAAGCCATGTGCATTGCCAGCATTATTAATAAGAATATCTATTGTGGAAAATTCTTCTGGCAACCCGCTTATTGCTTTATTTACCTCTTCTTTGCTTCTTATATCAAAATTTAAAGTAAAAACATTTATGTCCTTGCCCAAATCTTTTTTAAGGCTGTCCAAACGTTCTTGTCGCCTACCGCAGATAACTAAATCTATTCCATTTTTTGCAAAAAGTACGGCGGTTGCTTTACCTATACCACTAGTAGCACCGGTTATAAATGCTGTTTTTCTCATCTTCAATCTTTTTATGCGACTTCATGACCCTCATTGGCTTCCAACAATATAAACCAATCTTGTAAATCTATCTCTATATGAACGGCCTCCATGGCTAATTTTAATCTTTGGGGAGTAGCCGTGCCTACTACAGGATGTATATTAGAAGGGTGCTTAAGTATCCACGCCAACAACAACTGATCTTCGGTTGCATTATATTTTTTGGTAAAATCTTTTAAAATTTTACCTATTCTTTTATTTGCCGGGCTATCCTCTCTAAAATAGGATCCTAAAGGACTCCATGACATGGCAAGTCTATCGTGTATAATACAATCATCCAATATTCCATTGTTCATAACTTCATTGGCAGTCAAGGAATATTCAACTTGATTGGCCTCTACAGGAATCCGCTTTTCAATAAGTTCTATTTGTGAAGACGTAAAGTTAGAGACTCCAAACTGTTTTATTTTACCCTGTTGCTTTAATTGCCCTATTGCCTCTGCTACCTCATCTACATTCATAAGCGGACTAGGCCTATGAAGTAATAAAAGGTCTAGATAATCGGTTTTTAACAAGTTTAAAGATCTTTCAGCAGATGGTATGATATAATCTTTTCCGTATTCATAATGTTTTATCCTGTTAGTTCTACCCTCAGCTTTGAACTGAATTCCACATTTACTGATCAATTGAATTTTGTCCCTAGCAATGCCGCTTTGGGCAAAAGCATTTCCAAATTGGGCTTCATTGGTGTAATCACCATAAATATCGGCATGGTCAAAAGTAGTTATTTCATAGTCCAGACAATGGTTCATTAACGAAACCATTTCCTTAGTGGAAAGTTGTTTTCCCCAATTACCCCATGTCATGGTCCCTGCTATAATTCTAGAATAGGTGGTTGTGTTCTTCATAGGTCAATGAATTTAAAAAGAAATCCCTTAAAGGCTTCATAAAAATATAGGGTTTTCGTTATTTTTAACCTATCATTAACAGCTACTGAGTGAATTAATTTTCAATTTGCATAACTGTTAAAATTCAGAAGGCTAATAATCAATTATATAACGATTTAAATGGAAGAAAATACTTCAGTTGACATTAGTGCCGTAAATGAGAAAATTACTCGTGAAAGCGCTTTTATCGATTTATTGATGCTAGAAATGAACAAGGTGATCGTAGGCCAAAAATATATGGTAGAACGGTTATTGATAGGTCTTCTGGGCCAAGGACACATCTTGTTGGAAGGTGTCCCCGGGTTAGCAAAAACATTAGCCATTAACACCCTTTCCAAAGCTGTTAAGGGCAGTTTTAGTAGAATTCAATTTACGCCAGACCTATTACCTGCAGATGTAGTAGGTACTATGATCTATAACATGAAGGTGAACGACTTCTCCATTAAGAAAGGTCCTATTTTTGCGAATTTTGTTTTGGCCGATGAAATTAATCGTGCTCCGGCAAAAGTACAGTCCGCCCTGTTGGAAGCTATGCAAGAAAAACAGGTGACCATTGGTGATGAAACGTTTACCCTAGACAAGCCTTTTTTGGTCATGGCAACCCAAAACCCGGTAGAACAAGAAGGTACATATCCTTTACCTGAAGCACAGGTAGACCGTTTTATGTTGAAAACGGTTATTGATTATCCTAAAATCAATGAGGAACAACTAATCATGCGCCAAAATTTATTGGGAAATTATGAAACGGTTAATGCCGTAGTTTCCATAGACCAGATTCTTAGCGCACAAAAAGCGGTCAGGGAAGTGTACATGGACGAGAAAATCGAAAAATACATCCTTGATATCGTATTTGCCACCAGATATCCGGAAAAATACAATCTTGAAAGCCTTAAACCATTAATCAGTTTTGGTGCTTCGCCAAGGGGTAGCATCAACCTAGGTGTTGCCGCTAAATGTTATGCTTTTATAAAAAGAAGGGGCTATGTGGTACCTGAAGATGTTAGGGCCGTTGTACACGATGTACTTAGACATAGAATTGGCATTACTTATGAAGCGGAAGCTGAAAATATCACATCGGTAGATATCATCAACAAAATCGTAAACGAGATAGAAGTACCATAAAGTTATTCATTGACTTTCAGCATGCTATTGGTCTGTTTACATCCAATTGCAATGTTTTTATGCTGACAACTCTAGAATTAACGGCTGTTTCAATAACAAGATGGATACCAAAGAACTACTCAAAAAAGTACGAAAGATAGAGATAAAGACCAGGCGTCTTTCTGACCATATATTTGGTGGGGAATACCACTCTACCTTTAAGGGCAGGGGTATGACATTTAGTGAAGTGCGCCAGTACCAATTTGGAGATGATGTAAGAAATATTGATTGGAACGTTACGGCACGCTATAATGAACCGTTCATAAAAGTATTTGAGGAAGAACGGGAACTCACCATGATGCTTCTTGTGGATATAAGTGGTTCTGAATTGTTTGGTACCACCAATCAATTCAAAAATGAAATCATCACGGAAATTACCGCCACCTTGGCCTTTAGCGCTTTACAAAATAATGATAAGGTAGGGCTGATCCTGTTCTCTGACCAGGTTGAACTGTTTATTCCCCCTAAAAAGGGAAAAACCCATGCACTACGGATCATACGGGAATTGTTGGAGTTTAAATCTAAAAGTAATAAAACGGATATTGGCCAAGCACTTAAGTTTTTGAGTAGCGTCATGAAAAAGAAGGCTATTGTTTTTGTCCTATCCGACTTTATTGATGATGGTTATGAAAAGACATTAAAAATTACAGGAAACAAACATGATGTTACCGGTATTAGAATTTTTGATGAACGGGAAGAAACCATACCAAATTTAGGTATGGTACAATTAGAAGATGTGGAAACGGGCCAATTACAATTGGTCAACACCCAATCTAAAAAAGTACGTAATGCTTATGCCCAATACAATAAAGAACGCGTTGCTTACTTTAAGGAATCTTTTACAAAAGCTGGATGTGGAACACTGGATTGCCGGGTAGATGAAAGTTATGTAAAGAAATTATTGGGCTATTTTAAAAGAAGAGGTTGATGCGAATGATTTGTGATAGGAACTTACTTAAAATAAGCTTGTCGTTCTTTGAACGATATGTTACACTGTTGGCTTTTCTATGTTGTGCCCTTTCATTGTCTGCACAGCAAAATCCCAATATACAAACCTCTATTGATACCACATCCATAAGAATCGGTGAACAAATAAAATGGTCCGTAACCGTTGAGGTAGATACCACCGCACAAGTTATTTTTCCTGAAGGACAAACATTTTCGCCATTAGAGACCGTTGAAGCCTTTGTAACGGACACTACCAGAAAAAAAGACCGACTGACCCTACAAAAAATTTATGCTCTTACCCAATTTGATTCCGGCGCATACAAACTGCCTTCTCAGCGAATTGAAATAAACGGTACCGGGTACATGACAGATTCTATGTTGATCAACGTTGCAAATGTAGCGGTAGATACCTTGAACCAGAAAATGTATGACATTAAGCCTATTATCAATGTCGAAAAAAGCAATACGGAAATATTAAAATTTATCCTCATTAGTATTTTAATTTTACTGATTTTGGCCGGCTTATTTTATTGGTTCGTACTAAGAAAAAAACCTTTGACAGAAGAAGAAAAGGTAGCTCTTTTACCCCCATATGACAGAGCTTTATTAGAGCTTAAACGTTTAGAGAATTCCAAATATCTAATTCAAGATGAATACAAGGAATATTACTCTGAACTAACAACCATTGTCCGCTCGTATTTAGAAGAAGATGTACATGTAACGGCCTTGGAAAGTACTACGGGCCAACTAATTGAGAAATTGGAACTTTTGAAGGATGCCGGTGAACTAAACCTGGACAATGATACCATTAAGCAGTTTCAACAGATATTACAAACGGCAGATTTAGTCAAATTTGCAAGAAACAAACCATCTACACAGATAGCCGAGCAAGATCGCAAATTAGTAGAGCAAATTGTAGAGAAAACACACGAAGCTTTGCCGGAGCCTACCGAAGAGGAATTATTGGAGCAGGCCGAATACCAAGAGGAGCTGGAGCGTAAACAAAAAAAGAAAAAAATAATTATTGGCGTAGCGTCCTTGGTCGCATTACTATTGATTGCCACAACTATTGCCGGTATAAAATTTGGATTTGGTTATGTAAAGGATTCCGTTATTGGGCACCCTACCATGGAATTGCTTGAGGGCGATTGGGTGCGCAGCTCATACGGTTTTCCGCCCATTGAACTGGAGACGCCCAAAGTTATGGTAAGACAAGAGGTTAAACTACCGCCCGAAGCTAAAGCGACCATAGCGGACATACAAGCTTTTAGCTACTCTAGCCCTATTGGTATGTTTAGCGTTGGAGCAACCTCCATTACCTTGAACCAACCCAATGCAGAACCCGATTTTGACAAAACCATAGAACAGATTTTATCAAATTTTGAAGCTCAAGGAGCAAAAAATATTATTACCAAACAAGAGGAATTCTCAACCGTTAGCGGTGTTACAGGGGTAAAAGTATTTGGTAGCGGTAAATTTGACACACCATCCAATGGACCGCAAAATGGCCAATATACCGTACTATTATTTGGCGGAAAAGGTTTTCAGCAATATCTAATCTTAACATGGCTAGAGGATGATGTTTACGCACAGGAAATAGTAGACCGTATTTTAGCATCGGTAGAAGTTAAAACAGAAGTATAAATGTTAGAAAATATATCATTTGCAAATCCAGATTTCTTTTGGCTGTTCTTACTACTGCCATTGGCCATTGCATGGTATATCTATAAACTTAAAGAACAATCGGCATCATTACGTATTTCAAGTATAAAAGGTTTTGACCACAATAGTTTGTTGCCAAAGTTTAAACCCATGTTGTTCTTCTTTAGATTATTGGCGTTAAGTGCAATCATTGTTGCATTGGCACGACCACAGACCGAAGACATATCAACACGCACAAAAACTACAAAAGGTATAGATATTGTAATGGCAATAGATGTGTCTTCCAGTATGTTGGCACGAGACCTTAAACCAAACCGGTTAACAGCATTAAAAGATGTAGCGGCTGATTTTATCAAAGAAAGACCAAATGACCGCATAGGTCTTGTTGTATATGCAGGCGAAGGGTACACCAAAACACCAATTACCACAGATAAATCTATTGTACTTAATGCCCTATCAGAAATAACGTATGGGCAATTGGAAGACGGTACCGCCATTGGTATGGGGCTGGCAACTTCTGTAAACCGACTTAAAGAAAGTACCGCAAAGAGTAAAATTATCATCTTGCTAACAGATGGTGTAAACAATTCCGGATTCATTGAGCCACAGACCGCAGCGGACCTGGCCATTGAATTTGGTATTAAGACCTATACAATTGGTCTTGGCACCAATGGTAACGCATTATCACCGGTATCTTACAATGCAGATGGGTCTTTTAGGTATGGTATGAGGCAAGTAGAAATTGACGAAGCACTTTTAAAGGAAATTGCCAAGGCTACTGGCGGTAGATATTTTAGGGCTACGGATAATGAGTCTCTAGAAGAAATCTATGATGAAATTAACAAATTGGAAAAAACCGAGGTAGAAGAATTTAAGTACTACCGCTATGAAGAAAAATATAGACCCTGGATCTTAATTGCCGGTGCGCTTTTATTATTTGAATGGATTTTAAGAAACACTCTTTTTAGAAGCTTTGTATAATATGGTACAGTTAGACGAGAAAATATATTTCTACTTGCTCATTATCATTCCGGTAATTGTGGTACTGTACCTATTGGTCTTGATTTGGAAAAAAAGAACCCAAAGAAAATTTGCCGATACCGCACTTCTTAAAAGACTTACCCCTAATTACTCTACCAATAAAAGTGCTTTAAAACTTATACTCCTTATCATTAGTTTAGGTTTATTGATCGTTGGTTTGGTCAATCCTAAAATAGGAACCAAATTGGAGACCGTTAAGCGCGAGGGAGTAGATATTGTTTTTGCCGTGGATGTTTCTAAGAGTATGTTGGCCGAAGATATTGCCCCAAACCGATTGGAAAAAGCAAAACGATTGGTATCAGAAATAATCAATCAACTGGCTAGTGATCGTATAGGCATCATTGCATATGCCGGGCAAGCTTACCCACAGTTGCCCATAACTACAGATTATGGAGCTGCTAAAATGTTCTTACAAAGCATGAACACAGATATGCTTACGTCTCAAGGAACTGCCATAGATCAAGCCATTGAACTTGCCAGTACGTACTATGACGATGCGGAACAGACCAATAGGGTATTGTTCATTATATCTGATGGGGAGGACCACTCTGAAGGTTCCACTATAGATGCCGTGGAAGATGCCGTAGATGAGGGTATCACCATTTATACCATTGGTGTAGGTAAGGCAAAAGGTGCTCCAATTCCTATTAAAAGAAACGGCATATTAGAAAGTCTAAAGAAAGATAGCCAAGGAGAAACCGTAATTACCAGACTAAACGAAGACGTTCTAGTCGATATAGCGGGTGAAGGTAACGGGCAATATATTGATGGCTCCAATACAAATACCGCCGTAGAATTTATAAAAGAGGAATTGTTGAAAATGGACAGAAAAGAGTTCGAGGCCAAACAATTCGCAGAATACAAAGACCAGTTTCAATGGTTCATAGGAGCGGCCCTTTTGCTTCTCTTTTTAGATATTTTTATATTGGACCGAAAAACAAGCTGGTTAAAGAAATTGAATCTGTTCAATGAAAAAAGACATGAATAAAATCAAAATGATTATCCTATTGGTTTCTGTTTCCTTGTCTATAAAAGGCATTGCCCAGGATACTAATGAGCAAGACAAAGAAAAAGCATTGAAAACCTCTACTAATTTTACTTGGGAAGGTAATAAAGCTTTATCCGAAGATGATTTTATAGCCGCAGAGGTCAATTATAGAAAAGCCATATCTGAAAGTCCTGAAAACAGTGCTGCACCCTATAATTTGGGAAATGCCTATTATTTAAATGAAACATATAACGAAGCTTTTAGTAGATTCAAGGAAGCGGGCGAAACATCAACGTCCAAAGAAGACAAACACAGTGCCTATCATAATATGGGTAACGTTTTCATGAAACGTAAGGATTACGCAAAAGCTGTTGAGGCATATAAAGAAGCCTTAAGAAATGACCCTACAGATGAAGAAACTCGATATAACCTTGCACTAGCTAAGGAATTGCTGAAAAAAGACGAGGAAAACAAGCAGCAAAACCAAGACGATCAGGACCAAGACAAGGAGGGTAAAGACGAAAACAAAGACCAGGACAAAAAAGACGAAGGGGACAACGAGGACAAGAAAGATAAGGGAGATGATGGGGACAAAGGTGAAGATGGAGACAAGAACGAAGAGCAAAAAGATGAGAATAAAGACGGAGAAGGAGATAAGAAAGACCAAAAGAAACAACCTGAACAAGGAGATAAAGAACAGCAGGAACAGCAGCCTAGGCCCAACCAACTCTCCAAACAACAAGTTGAAAATTTGTTAAGGGCCATGCAGAACGCCGAGAAAAAAGTTCAAGATAAAATAGACGCCAAAAAAGTTAAAGGTGTAAAGATTAAAAACGAAAAAGATTGGTAAACTTTAAGGGCATTTTAAATATATCGTTGTTATTCGCGCTAGTACTATCATCGTTCACGATGATGGCACAGGACAATAATGCCGTAACTTTTGAAATGAAGCTGAGCAAACCTAAGTTGGGTCTTAATGAGCGTTTACGCGTAGATTTTGTCATGAACCGTGACGGAGATAATTTTAACCCTCCAGATTTTGAAGGTTTTAGGGTGATTATGGGACCGTCACAATCTATAAGTTCTTCATGGATCAATGGGGTAAGAAGTTACTCCAAATCCTATTCCTATACGCTGGCACCCACCGCCAAGGGTAAATTTACCATTAAGCAAGCATCTATTTCCATAGGGGGACAAACCTATAAATCCCTTGCCAAAGAAGTTGAAGTTACTGCTGCGGTGGATAAACCTAGCGATCAAATGACCGCAGATGATATAGCGGATGAAAACTTACATTTGGTTGCTGAAGTCTCCAAATCCAATCCTTATATAAATGAAGCTATTACGGTAGTTTACAAATTATATGTAAGTCCTAATATAAGCGTATCCAACTATCAATCTTTAGACAATCCTACTTATAATAATTTTTGGAGCCAGGATATTAAAGTTCAAGCGCTAAGTGCCCAAAATGGAACATATAAAGGTAAACCTTATAGATATGTGACCTTAAAGCGTGTTGTACTATATCCACAAAAATCTGGTAAATTGGATATTGAACCCTTATCGTTGGATGTTACCGTGGATGTTCCTACAGGAAGAAGAGATTTTTTTGGAAGCAGACTTTACGCCCAAACAAATAAAACAGTTTCCGCAGGAAATAGAACCATTAATGTAAAACCGTTACCTATTAAAAACCAACCGGCAAATTTTGATGGTGCCGTAGGAGAATTCGATTTTAAAGTCACCACCAGTAAAACTAGTTTAAACGCCACAGAATCATTACAGGCTACCGTAGAGGTCAGTGGTAAAGGAAACCTTAAGCTTTTTAAACTTCCCGAACCGGAATTGCCCAGTGCCCTAGAAGTTTATGAACCAGAATTTACAGAAGGGGTAAGAACAACACTTAGTGGTATGCAGGGCAAAATTAGCAACCAATATACCATTGTTCCTGCCTTTAGGGGAAAATACCCAATAGCTCCCATGAGCTTTAGCTATTTTAATCCCAAAACGGAAAAATATACCACATTGACCTCAGAGGAAATTATCATCAATGTTATTGAAGGTCCTTTAAACGGATTAAATACCACATCAAACAATGTAGCCAATTCCAAACAAGCCGTAATAGCCAGTGGTACCAAATTCAATTTTATAAAACTGACCCCCAACCTGTCGAATAAATCAGTTTCGTACTTTTTTAGATCTACTCGTTTTTATCTTTGGTTACTACTTCCTTTGTTGTTCATACCCCTGGCAATAATTTTCAGAAAAAAGAGAGACGCCATGGCAGGAGATGTAGCGGGTAATAAGGTTAGAAGGGCCAATAAATTGGCACGCAAATATTTGTCTGCGGCCAAAAAGCAATTGGGCAATAAAGATTCTTTCTATGTGGCTTTAGAAAGGGCATTGCACAACTATTTAAAAGCTAAACTTAAAATAGAGACCTCTGAGTTCAGTAAAGATAAAATTGCCCTTCTTTTAGAAGAAAAAGGTATTGAACAACATACCATTTCCAGTTTCATTAACTTATTACAAAGTTGTGAAGCCGCAAGATACAGTCCGTTCTCAGATGTTCAAATGCAGGCAGATTATGATAAAGCCAGTGAGGTAATTTCAGTAATGGATAAACAGTTATAACCATGTTCAAAAATATAGCAATCATTATTGGTCTATTTATGGCAATTTGCTGTACCGCCCAGAACAATAAACTGTTCGATCAGGCAACAACGGCCTATAATGCCGGTGAATATGACAATGCCATTGAAAATTATCGTCAGATATTGGAAAATGGCCAACATTCTGCCGCAGTTTATTTTAATATGGGAAATGCCTATTATAAGCTCAATAAAATTGCCGAAAGTATTTACTATTATGAAAAGGCCCTATTACTATCACCAAACGATCAAGAAATTAAGACCAATCTAAGCTATGCCCAAAATATGACCTTGGATGCCATAGACACCCTTCCTGAAACTGGTTTATCCAAACTATATAAAAATATTACGGGCAAATTAACTTTTGATCAATGGGCATACGTAGCTATAGCTGCAATGCTGCTTTTTGTTATCCTTTACATTCTTTTTTACTATTCCAATTATTCAACAAGCAAACGATGGACTTTTATTGGTAGTCTTTTTGCTTTATTTTTAAGTATTATTGCTATCATTTTCGCCTATGTTCAGCAGAGCGATTTTAATGCATGGCAACCGGCCATTATTTTTGCTGAGGAAAGTATTATCAAATCTGAACCAAATACTGCAGGCCAGCAAATTTTTGTACTTCATGCAGGAACCAAGGTCAACGTCTTGGATGAGTTGGATAAATGGAACAAAATACAGCTGACCGATGGTAAAACAGGATGGATCAACAAACAGGATTTAAGACTGTTAAAAGATTTTTAGATATTATTTAACAAATATTTAAAGGCACGGGCGTATCTTTGTCATCGATTCAAAAAAATGAAATATATAGCGCGCATTACTCTATTATTGTTATGGCTATTTGCAATTACCGCACCTAGCATAATAACCTTGTGCGATACCGAAAACCCTATTGTTGTTACCAATCTAAATGAGGAAGAACAACAAGAGACCGGAAAAAAGTCCATGGGTGAAGAAAAATATGTCAAGGATAATAGCATTGATCTTTCCTTGGTCGCTACCACTAAAAATTCTATCAGTCGTAATAATTATATATTAGGCTGTTTTGACTTTGCCTTAGAAGTTATCTCTCCCCCACCGGAAAATTTAGGTTAGTTTACCCATTTTATTTTTTATAAGTAACTAATCAGTCCTATAACAGATAATAGGATATAATTTTATTTCATTATGTTTAAGCATATTAAAAGCGATATTCCCTCGAGTATCGTAGTATTTTTCGTTGCACTACCTTTATGTCTAGGTATTGCATTGGCCAGTGGGGCCCCTTTATTTTCTGGCTTAATTGCCGGTATTATTGGTGGTATTGTAGTAGGAGGCTTAAGTGGCTCTAAAATAGGGGTAAGTGGACCTGCTGCAGGTTTGGCCGCAATTGTATTGACTGCAATTGGAACCTTGGGAGGTTACCAGAATTTTTTGGTCGCCGTAGTTCTTGGAGGTATCATCCAAATAGTTTTTGGCGTATTAAAGGCCGGGGTAATTGGTTATTATTTTCCTTCGTCCGTAATTAAAGGAATGCTTACCGGTATAGGTATCATCATTATTTTAAAGCAAATACCCCATTTTTTTGGATATGATCCTGATCCGGAAGGTGATTTTGCATTTTTTCAGATAGATGGTAAAAACACCTTCACCGAAATACTTGACACGGTCAATAATATTAGTCCGGGTGCTACGCTAATTGCAATTATCGGGTTTGCCATATTGCTCTTGTGGGACAAGGTATTATCCAAAAAAGGAAAAATATTTCAATTGGTGCAAGGCCCACTAGTGGCAGTGGCAGTAGGTATAATTTTTTATATCCTGACCAAGGATAGTGAAGTACTTGCAATTTCTTCAAATCATCTGGTAAGTGTACCCGTACCAGAAGATGCCGCATCCTTTTTAGGACAGTTTAGTTTTCCAAATTTTAGTGCTATTACCAACCCACAAGTATGGGTTACCGGTTTTACCATTGCATTGGTAGCAAGTCTTGAGACCCTACTTTGTGTAGAGGCCACGGATAAGTTAGACCCTCATAAAAATGTTACTCCAACCAATAGAGAGCTTTTAGCCCAAGGTACCGGTAATATTATTTCAGGTATGATTGGTGGTTTACCTATCACCCAAGTAATCGTAAGAAGTTCTGCCAACATACAATCTGGTGGTAGAACCAAACTATCTGCTATAATACATGGTTTTCTGTTATTGATTTCGGTAATTCTTATTCCAAGATTATTGAATATGATTCCGTTATCCGTCTTAGCTGCAATACTGTTCATAGTAGGATATAAACTGGCAAAACCCGCCCTTTTCAAAAAAATGTACAAACTAGGTTGGAAACAATCCGTACCATTTTTTGTTACCGTAATAGGTATTGTATTTACTGATTTACTTATTGGAATAAGCCTAGGACTAGCAGTAGGTATTGTTGTAATTCTATTGAAAAGTTACCAGAATTCGCATTTCTTACATATTGAGGACAATAGTAATGGTAAGCATAAAATTAAAATGACCTTGGCAGAAGAAGTGACCTTTTTCAACAAAGGTGCAATTTTAAACGAGTTGGATAGCCTGCCACGTGACACCTATTTGGAAATAGATATCATGAAAACAAGATATTTGGACCATGATATTGTTGAGATTTTAGAGGATTTTAGTCTTAAGGCCAAAGAAAGAAACATAGATATTAAATTGGTTTCTAAACGTGGTGTTGTTGAGAACCCTCCAAGTTATATAGGCTTTTTTGAAGAACGGCCTAAATCTAAACTAAGCCTCAGTTAAACAAAATGAACATTTTGTACCATTTAAAAGCATGAAATCATGAAAAACAAAAAGTATAAAATTGTCATTTTTACGGATTTAAAGGATTCCTTGGAGAATACCTTTAAAAGTACATTAAGCTTAGCCAAGGTTTTTAAAGGGGAAATAACCCTGTTCCATGTAAAAAAAGCAACAGATGTTGTAAAAAAGGAAAGCCAGCTCTCTGCCATGCGTAATTTAAATGCAGGGTATCTAGAAATGGAAAAGCAAATCAATAAAATAGTAACCGCCTATTCTAGGAAATTTGGGGTGCCATTGTTTTATTCATGTTCTATTGGTAATGTAAAAAATGAAATTGCACATTATATAGATAATGAAAAACCAGACTTTATTGTCATGGGCAAAAGAGCGCCCAAACTTTTTAATGTACTTGGCGACCATATTATTCCCTTTGTACTAAAAAAGCATAATGGGCCGGTATTTTTTACCGATCAAAGGAATGTTCTGGAAATGAACGGAGATTTATCGTTGGGGATGTTAAGCGATTCTGAAGAAAATTCTTTAACAGAATTGGTAAAACAATTAGTAACACATTCTAACAAACCGTTGAAATCCTTCAAAATTTCTACAAGCAATCCACTAAAGAGTACTATCAAAGAAGCAATTGGTACAAAAAATATTGAATTTGTTTTTGATAAAAATGATAAGACTCTAAAAACAATCTCTAATTATGTTACCATTAATAAAATCAATCTGCTCTGTGTAGATAGAGGAGACCTAAGGAAGAATGGGAATTCCATTTCAAACACTTCTCAAATTACAGAGATCATAGATAATCTAAAAATTCCTTTATTATTAACAGGACAAATCACTCAAAATTAAAAATATATGAAAGCACATACTAAAGAAACACAAGCCACAATGACCCCACAAAAATCTTTGGATTTTCTAAAAGAAGGAAACCAAAGATTTCAAAATAACCTAAAGGCCAATAGAAATCTTTTAGAGCAAGTAAACGATACCAGTGAAGGGCAATTTCCTTTTGCTACTATTTTAAGCTGTATAGATTCTAGAGTCTCGGCAGAATTAGTATTTGACCAAGGTTTAGGAGATATATTCAGCGTAAGAATAGCTGGTAATTTTGTTAACGAGGATATCTTGGGCAGTATGGAATTTGGCTGTAAACTTGCCGGCACCAAACTTATTGTAGTGTTGGGCCATACAAGTTGTGGAGCTATTAAAGGGGCATGCGATCATGCTAGATTAGGAAATCTTACCGCATTGATCAATAAAATTGAACCTGCAGTAGATGCCGTAACAGAACCTAAAGACGAGACTCTTAGAAATTCTAAAAATTTGGAATTCGTAGATAAGGTTGCCGCCAAAAATGTAGAAATGACCATTGCCAACATTAAAAAGGATAGTCCAGTGTTAGCAGAAATGGAGCAAAACGGGGAAATTATGATCGTTGGCGCCATGTATGATATTTCAACAGGGGCTGTGGAGTTTTTAGACCAATAACAAACCTTGTTTCAATCGATTTTAAAAACCGATGCATTTGTCATCGGTTTTTTTAAACCTGTAAGTTAAAGCACTAAGCCGCCTCTTTTTACTACTGGAATTTTGTAATTTAATCCTTACTAAGAAGCAAGAATCACTTCTAACAAATTTGATGCTATTTCATTAAAAATTTAATTAAAGTATATGAAGAATCTGTTTTCAAATTTTAAAGGGGATTTATTTGGCGGTATCACTGCAGGTATCGTTGCATTGCCATTGGCATTGGCATTTGGCGTAAGTTCTGGAATGGGACCTAGTGCCGGACTCTATGGGGCTATATTCATTAGCTTTTTTGCCGCTCTATTTGGCGGTACCAGCACCCAAATATCAGGACCTACTGCACCTATGACGGCAGTTAGTATGGTCGTCATTGCAGGAATTATCGCCATAAATGATGGTAGCTTAGAAAAAGCATTGCCCGCCATACTAATCGTTTTTCTATTAGCCGGACTAATGCAAATAGGTCTTGGTCTACTGGGAATTGGTAAATATATACGCTACATACCCTACCCTGTGGTGTCTGGCTTTATGACCGCGATCGGTGTCATAATTTTGGTGACCCAAATTTTACCGGCTATAGGTTACTATCCAAAAGAGGATGCTGATTTTGTTGCACAATACAAACCCATGGCAGAAGAAATAATCCTGAACAATATGCTAAAAGAAGAAGCCGGTGAAGGCATATTGGTCTTGGAAAATTTTGAGGAAACCATAGCGCGCGCAAAGACCATTACCGATGAAGATATGCTCAAAGAAGCCCAAACCTTGGCAAAATCTGAAGCTTCTGGAGTAATTGGTGCAATTAAAGTATTGCCTAGGGCTTTAAATAATATAAATTGGTTAGAACTGATTCTTGCCCTTGCAACCATTATTATCATCTATGGTTTTAAACGCATTACCACTACCATACCCAGTGCACTGGTAGCTTTGATCGTAGTTTCTGGGGTAGCATATGGCTTTGGCCTAAACTACAGGCCCATAGAGCAAATACCTAGCGGTTTTCCTATACCCAATCTAAACATGTTTACCCAGTTTAAACTTTCTTCGGTTACTCCTTACATTTTTACGGCACTTACCCTAGCACTACTTGGAGCAATAGATTCCCTCTTAACTTCGGTAGTTGCAGATAATATGACGAAAACAAAACATCAACCTAATAAAGAATTAGTGGGGCAAGGTATTGGCAATAGTATTGCCGCTATTTTTGGCGGTATTCCGGGCGCGGGTGCAACAATTAGAACCGTTGTTAACATAAATGCCGGAGGGAAAACCAAATTATCCGGAATGATCGCAGGTATACTTCTTTTAATCATCCTTTTAGCCTTAGGTCCGGTAGCATCACAAATTCCCGCGGCCGTATTGGCAGGAATACTTGTCACGGTAGGTATAGGCGTTATGGACTATAAAGGCTTAAAAGCCATACCCAGTTTACCCAAAGATATGAGTATAGGGCCCATTAAATTTAGTTCAGAAGTAGTGATCATGTTAGTTGTGTTAGTACTTTCCTCCGTTTGGAATTTGGTATATGCAGTGGGGATTGGACTTATCATAGCATCCTTAATGTTCATGAAAAAAATGGGCGACCTTACCGCAGAACGCTCAGATGTCAAATCTTTGGAGAAGGAAGTAAATTGGCCAGACGAAGCTTCATTTCCAAAGAATTTACAGGAAGAGGTTTTTATTAAACATTTAAAAGGCCCGTTATTTTTTGGTTCAACCACTGAATTTCAACAGATGGCAGACCAAATTCCAAGAACAGCATCTACGGTAATCATTAGAATGGGCAGAATGCAATATATGGACCAATCTGGTCTTTATACCCTGGAGGATGTCCTCATAAGTCTAAAGAAATCTGGTATTACCATTTTATTTGTGGATGTATTAAACCAGCCAAGGTATATGATGGAACGTGTTGGGCTTATACCTGATTTAATTCCTGAAGAACATATTTTTAAAACCTTTAAGGAATGTTTGGTTTGGGTAAAAGAGAACGTAAAGGACATAATACCGTCAATGTAATCATCAAAAGACAGAAAAACATATTCTACCTTTTTTAAAAGTTATAAATTTGCGACTTTAATCAACTTTTATGATTGATAAGATAAAAGAACAGATATCGGAAGTTAATGCGTTTACCGCAAACACTTTACAAGAAGTAGAAACGTTCAGAATCAAATATTTGGGTAAAAAAGGTATTTTGAATGACTTTTTTGCCGAGTTTAAAAATGTTCCGAACGAACAAAAGAAAGAATACGGGCAAACCATAAACCAATTAAAGCAAGCGGCCACAGACAAAGTGGATACGTTAAAAGAAGCCTTGGAAAATACCGGTTTGGACGAAAAAATTTATGGAGACCTTACAAGACCTGGCAACCCTACTGAACTTGGTTCCAGACACCCAATATCCATTGTCAAGAACAAAATCATAGATGTTTTTTCCAGAATAGGGTTCAATGTATCCGAAGGTCCGGAAATAGAAGATGATTGGCATAATTTTACTGCCTTAAATCTTCCAGAATATCATCCGGCAAGAGATATGCAGGATACGTTCTTTGTACAAACCGATCCAGACATTCTATTGCGTACGCATACCTCATCTGTACAAGTACGTTATATGGAAAACAACCAGCCTCCCATCCGTACCATATCTCCAGGTAGGGTATATAGAAACGAGGCTATTTCCGCAAGGTCTCATTGTTTCTTTCACCAAGTGGAAGGTCTTTATATTGATAAGGATGTTTCCTTTGCAGATTTAAAACAAACGCTACAATATTTTACAACTGAACTATTTGGCAAGTCTAAAATTAGGCTAAGACCTTCCTATTTTCCATTTACCGAACCAAGTGCAGAGGTAGATGTGTATTGGGGACTTGAAACCGAAACAGATTACAAGATGACCAAAGGCACAGGGTGGTTAGAAATTATGGGCTGCGGTATGGTAGACCCTAATGTGCTAAAAAACTGTGGTATTGACCCTGAGGAATATTCTGGTTTTGCCTTTGGAATGGGAATTGACCGTATTGCACTTTTACTTCACCAGATTTCAGATATTCGACTATTGAGCGAAAATGACCTTCGTTTTCTTAAACAATTTAGAAGTACCCTTTAAAACTTTTTGGTGAGAAAAGATATTGAAATACCTGTTTCCAAAGATGTATATATCGCCATAGTCCATGAGTGGAACGAGGAGTTTTTGGATAAGGAATGGAATGCCTATATCATTAACGAGCGCCCTAGTGCCATTGAAATGACCATGGTGGTATCTAAAGGTTATGATGGTGACCGTAAAACTTCTACCATGAGACATGCAGTTGATGTTGTCCATGCAAAATCCTTTAAAAAGATAGAAGTAGTACAGGAAGATGTTCTTGGCTTACATAACGAGTTTTATGTTACCTATTTCGCTGACCAAAAATTATTTGAAAAAAAATTCCTTTTTGAAAAGAATACGGTAAATATTCAAAATTTGGATACCCTACCCCTTTTAGAAAAAGAAGGAATATTGGCAAAATAGCTTTTTAATAAAGCAACCTTTTTTTTCTTTATCATCTTGTACTAAAGAGAACATGAGAACGGCTCCCTATTTTTTACTTTGCTTAATAACTTTAATCAGTTGTAAAATTGATGATGGTTTAGATTGTCAACTAGTAGATTGCGCTACAGAACAAATTTTCTCTATTGAATATTTGGATGATACCGGCAGTAATTTAATTAGCAATGAAACGTACTCCTATAATGATATAGAGATAACGTCCGGAAATACCCGTTTACCATTAATACCGCTTGACTCTACTAAGCTTATAACTTTTATTATTGTTGGTGATTCTATTGGAGATACCGGCTATTCCATAAAACTTAATGCAAATGAAACGGACACTTTAATATTAAATACAATAAAGCCTACTGCAAATTTTAATCCGTGTTGCCCAGCCTTACCTATTATCAACAAGGCTATTTACAATGAGAATGTAAAAGATATTATTACAATGGACAATGGTTTTGAAAAAATCAGTATCATTAAATAACCTTTATTTCCATTCCTTAAAAGGTGTTTTGCTTAATTGAGAGTTATAATATTTTACTTCTCCCGTTACCTCAGCTCCAAGCCAAGCGGGTTTATCAAAAAATTCATTTTCGTGGTTCAATTCAATTTCAGCCACTGTTAGCCCCTCATTTTCATCATAAAATTCATCTACCTCATAAACATGGTTTCCTACCGGTACTTCATATCTATATTTATTTAGAATTCCTTTTTCGCACAACTTTAAAAGATTCTCCGCATCTTCTACAGAAATTTCATTTTCCCATTCAAATCTAGATGTGCCTGAAGTATTGGATTTCCCCTTTACGGTGATAAAGCCTACATCTCCCTTTATCCTAACCCTAACCGTTCTATTCGGCTCAGTATTTAAAAATCCTTGGACAATTCTGGTTTTAGAACTTGCTTCCGATTTATAGCGGTCTGATTTGACCAAAAATTTTCGCTCTATTTCTATCATATGAATGGATTAAATCGATATCCATAAACTAAGATAAGTCTTAAATTTGCTTATGCCCAATGAAATGCCTTTGCGAAAAATTATTCATGTTGATATGGATGCATTCTATGCTTCCGTAGAAGAATTGGATAACCCAGATTTAAAGGGTAAACCTTTGGCAGTAGGCGGAAGTGAAAAAAGAGGTGTGGTTTCTGCCGCCAATTATGAAGCCCGTAAATTTGGGGTACGCAGTGCAATGAGTGGATTTCAAGCCAGAAAGAACTGTCCACACCTAACTTTTGTAAAACCGCGGTTTGATCGTTACAAAGAAATCTCTAAGCAAATACGCGCCATTTTTTTTGAATACACAGATCTTGTGGAACCACTGTCTCTTGATGAAGCTTATCTTGATGTTACGGTAAATAAAAAAGGAAATCCTTCTGCGACCATGCTTGCCACTGAAATTCGTCAACGAATTCTTGAAAAAACAGGCTTAAATGCATCTGCAGGCATCTCCATTAATAAATTTATAGCCAAAGTTGCAAGTGATATCAATAAACCTAACGGGCAAAAAACGGTCAACCCAGAAGAAGTGCTTCCATTTTTGGAAAACTTGGATATCCGTAAATTCTATGGGGTGGGTAAGGTCACCGCTGAAAAAATGTATAAGTTGGGCATTTTTACCGGTAAAGACTTAAAAGGAAAATCAATTGAATTTCTAGCTAAGAATTTTGGTAAGAGCGGTCCTTACTATTACCACGTAGTTCGTGGTATTCATAATAGTGAAGTTAAACCACACCGCATTCCAAAATCCGTTGGTGCAGAACGTACGTTCAATGAAAACTTGAGTAGCGAAATTTTTATGCTAGAACGGCTAGAACATATAGCCCAAGAACTGGAAAGAAGATTGAAAAAATCATCTATAGCAGGTAAAACTATTACCTTAAAAATTAAATACAGCGACTTTACTTTAAACACCAGGAGCAAAACCATCCCGTATTTTATTTCTGATAGAGCATTGATCTTGGAGACTGCTAAAGAATTACTTTATCAAGAAGCGCTGCAAAATTCCGTTAGGCTATTAGGTATTTCTTTATCGAACTTAAATACAGATAATAAGAAAGCCAAAAAAACCGACGATAAATCGATTTTGGTACAGTTAAAGTTCGATTTTTAATATTTAGGCCTCCTTGATCCGTTTAATCAAAAACTATTCTTTCAATGCACTAAACCGTTCCTTGGTACTAATCTTATCCTTTATTAAAAACAAGTAATTTTAAACCACCTTTGTTCTATTCTGTATGCCATTGAATACCAGATACCTTCTGTGTTTTTTAGGAAAATCGGCATATTTTATATTTTTTATGTTGATGCTTTTAATTCTTAATGAACTAAAATCAATATGAATTGTTAAACACTTTTGTTAATACTGATGCAAAATTTTTTATCGCACATCGGTTTTTATAGTTTTATTCCAAATTGCTATGAAAAGAAAATTTAAGTATCACCATAAATATCATTTATGAACGAGCTAAAAGATTATGATGATGCCATTGTCAAATTCAGAAAAAGTATAAAACATTCCATTTTACCCGTAATATCATGGGATTTTTATGGCGAAAACTATGATGCCATTAAGAAATCTGAAGATGATATGAATTCATTATTGAGTTTAAGCACAATGAATTCTTGGACCATTGACTCTAAATTAATTGACAAAAAACTTAGGGCCGACAAAAATATAATAGTGGTTACCGATACCAATTTAAATATCGTTTTTGCTACTAAGAATATGTGGGATATGAGTCAATACCATCCTGAGGAAATTATTGGTAAATCCCCTAAAATGTTTCAAGGTAACCTTACAAATAGTAAACCACTAAAAATTATATCCAAAGCTGTTAAAGAAAAACAACCTTTTGAGGTTACCGTCATCAATTATAAAAAAGACGGTACAACATACAACTGTTGCATTAAGGGCGAGCCTATATTTAATAACAAGGGCAAGGTCGTTAACTTTATTGCATTTGAAAAAGAGGTAGCTTAATTATTTTTAAGCATAAAAAAAGGGACCAATTATGGTCCCTTTTTTTATTTGTATATATTCCTAAATATCATCAGATTCAATTTCGGTAACTCTTAAGGTATTTACCATACCCTTGTCCTTTATTGGCATTGCAGCTAAGCTCACCAACATATCTCCTACTTCCAAAAATCCTTTGTTGAACGCTATTCTGTTGACATCATCAATGGTATCGTCCGTAGATACAAAACGGTCGTAATAAAAAGCCTTAACGCCCCAAAGTAAGTTTAGTTGGGAGAGTATTCTTTTATTAGAAGTAAACACCAATATATGTGCACTAGGTCTCCATGCGGAAATTTGAAATGCGGTATACCCACTATTGGTCAAAGTTGAAATAGCTTTGGCCTTGATTTCATTGGCCATTAAGGCCGCATGGTAACAAATAGATTTGGTAATGAATCTTTTAGTACGAATGTGTGGCGGATCGTGAGGTACATGTATTAAATCTGACCCTTCTACACTCTCCAAGATACTTGACATTTTTTCAATAACCTGTACTGGGTAATTACCTACAGAAGTCTCGCCAGATAACATTACGGCATCTGCACCATCCATAACAGAGTTGGCAACATCGTTAACCTCTGCCCTGGTTGGCGTAAGACTGGTAATCATAGTCTCCATCATTTGTGTGGCAATAATTACCGGTATTCTTGCTTTTTTGGCTCGTAAAACCAATTGCTTTTGAATTAATGGAACTTCATGAGCAGGAACTTCAACCCCTAAATCTCCACGGGCAACCATTAAACCATCGCAATAAGCAACAATTTTATCAATATTTTCAACAGCCTCCGGCTTTTCTATTTTTGCAATAATAGGAATCTTGTGATCGGAATGTTTGTTGATAATATTCTGCAAATCAATTAAATCCTGACTAAAACGAACAAATGACAAAGCCAACCAATCTACCTCTAGACCAATAGCAAATTCTGCATCCTTGATATCCTTTTTTGTAAGTGCCGGTAAAGAAATATTGGTATTTGGTAAGTTTACCCCCTTTTTAGATTTAAGAGGACCACCTTGAATGACCTTGGCCAAAACCTCATCTTCTCCATTGGTCTTAACCACTTCGAACATTAGCTTACCATCATCTAAAAGAATACGTTCCCCTTCCTTAACATCTCTAGGAAATTCTTTGTAGTTCATGTAAACGCGCTTCGCGGTTCCTTCAAAAGGTTCTCCAGTAACAAAGGTTATTTCATCACCTGGACTAACCACCACATCACCGGCCATAACCCCAACACGTAACTTTGGACCTTGTAAATCGGCCAAAATTGAGGTATTCGTATCCAATTCCTCATTAAGTTCACGAATAATTTTTACTCGCTCCTTAACATCATCATAATCCGCATGGGAAAAATTTATTCTAAAGACATCTACTCCTGCATTGATCATGCTCCTGAGTACTTCTTTCTTGCTAGTTGCAGGCCCTAACGTGGCTACAATTTTCGTCTTTTTTACAGTTGGCATTTTTAAAATATTAAATTGTTCTTTGACTTTAGTTTCTCTGTACTTATTTCATACGCAGCCATTATCCTTGGCAACATAAGTATATTCTTGATTAATGAATTGGTATCGAAATCTTTTTCTGTTTCTATCTTTAATAGATAATCTACATCCTTATATTCCGGTATTAACCTTGGTTTTGTATATGTTGATTCGTCCTTGAACAAATCATTGTTGCTTATAACTTCCTGTTCACTACTGTGATTTGCAACAAGTACCCAATACATGTCATGAAATTCATCTTCCCATTCAAAAATTGGAAAGGATTTGTTTTCAGCAAGATTGAAATTTTTTTTAGCTCTTTTAAATTTTGATTTTATACTTTGATTTAATCCATACACCAAGGCATAATCATCTAATGTAGTATGCAAAGCTATTAAAATAAAGGATTCATCATAGAAATCATCGTTTATTTTATAAATAGCTGCCATACTCCTGAAAAAGGGTAAATATAGAACTTAAAAGCTTTAAAGCCTAGTTTCCTAATTTGATATAACTGCGATAAAAGTTATTAAAATGTTAGCTTTTGTTACTTGCGCCACTATTTTAATTTTCCATTTTATCCTGCAGCGCAAAAAATGCCCTTTTAGCTGCCCTTTCCTCTGCCTTCTTTTTTGATGTTGCCCTAGCCTTGGCCACCACACTGCCTCCTATGGAAAGTTTTACCGCAAAATGTTTTAATGGATCGTTACCGGTATCCTCGTACACATCAAAATCAAACGATTTTTTCTTTTTTTGGCACCATTCTATTACCAAACTTTTGTAACTGATTACCCTACCTTCCAGTTGCTCTATATCTACATAAGGTTCTATGACCCTATGCTGAATGAACTTTTCACAATATTTGTACCCCCTGTCCAAATATATGGCCCCGACCAATGCCTCAAAGACATTGCCATGAATGTTCTGACCAAAATGGGATTTAGGTATTCTACTTTCAACAAAATTAATTAGACCTAAATCCTTACCCAGTTCATTTAAGTGCTCCCTACTTACTATTTTAGATCGCATTTTGGTAAGGTAACCTTCATCACCTGCCGGTACCTCGCTATACAAATGTTTGGATATAATGGTCCCTAGCATAGAATCTCCCAAAAACTCTAAACGCTCATAATTCATTGCATTTCCCTTATCATCCTTTTTGTTCATGGATCTATGAAGAAAGGCTTTCTTATATATTGATAAGTTTTTAGGCTTGAAACCTAAAATTTTGGTTATTCCCAAAAAAAAATCCCCATCCTCCTTAGAATGGGAATTAAATAAATTTTTAGGAAAGGTCATAAAAATTAAATTAATCTAATTTTTTAAAAACCACACAAGCGTTGTGCCCGCCAAAACCAAATGTGTTGCTCATGGCAACTTTAACATCGCGTTTTTGAGCTTTGTTCAACGTTAGATTTAAGCTTGGGTCTATATTCTCATCTACCGTAGTATGGTTTATAGTTGGTGGAACCATACCATTTTCCATTGCCAGAATAGATGCAATTGCTTCTATGGCACCTGCTGCACCCAATAAGTGACCGGTCATGGATTTTGTAGAGTTGATGTTGATAGTCTTTGCATGTTCTCCAAATACCTGGGTAATAGCCTTAAGCTCCGCAACATCACCTAATGGTGTTGACGTACCGTGCGTATTAATGGTATCTACATCTTCTATTGACAAACCTGCATCTCTAAGGCAATTTTCCATTACTCTTACCACACCTATACCATCTGGATGCGGTGCAGTCATATGGTAAGCATCACTGGACATACCGCCACCGGCAACTTCTGCATATATTTTTGCTCCACGCGCAACTGCATGCTCATATTCTTCCAGAACCAATGCCCCGGCTCCTTCACCTAAAACAAAACCATCCCTAGTTGCATCAAAAGGTCTTGATGCCGTCTCAGGACTATCATTTCTAGTGGATAATGCGTGCATTGCTCCAAAACCACCCATACCTGCAATGGTTACGGCTGCCTCACTACCACCTGTTACAATAACATCGCAATGACCTAATCGTATATAGTTCAAGGCATCTATCATTGCATTTGCAGATGATGCACATGCTGAAACAGTAGTATAGTTAGGCCCCATAAAACCATGCTTTATGGATATGTTGCCCGGTGCTATATCTGCAATCATTTTTGGAATAAAGAACGGATTAAACCTTGGCGTACCATCACCATTGGCAAAATTCATTACCTCGTTCTGAAAAGTTTCCAAACCTCCAATACCGGCTCCCCAAATAACACCCACACGAAACTTATCCAATTTTTCCAAATCTAATTTAGAATCGCGGATAGCTTCATCTGAAGATACGAGAGCGTATTGTGCAAACCTATCTAGCTTGCGGCCTTCTTTTCTATCAAAGTGATCTTCTGTCTTGTAATTCTTAAGCTCACAAGCGAATTTAACCTTAAATTTTTCTGTATCGTAATAGGTAATGGGCGCTGATCCACTTTTGCCGTTGACCAATGCGTCCCAATACTCTTCAATATTATTACCTATTGGGGTAAGTGCCCCCAAACCTGTAACTACAACTCGCTTTAACTGCATTTAACTTCTTATTTGTTTAAATCTAAACCAAGCGTAAATTAAAAAAAATTATCCATGCGGAGCATTTACCACATGGATAATTTGGATTCTATTTAAGAAAACATGTTTTACTTAGCTTCTTCTATATAGCTGATGGCTTGACCAACAGTTGCGATATTTTCGGCTTGATCGTCTGGAATTTGAATATCAAATTCTTTTTCGAACTCCATTATCAACTCTACCGTGTCCAATGAATCTGCGCCTAAATCGTTAGTAAAGCTAGCTTCGGTTACCACTTCGTTCTCATCAACTCCTAATTTATCAACGATGATAGCTTTAACTCTTGATGCAATGTCTGACATAATAATATTTGTTTTAAAAATTTAAATTGAAGGCAAAAATAAAAAACTTTGGATTAAAACCACTAATTGTCGTTAAAATGTATTGTAATTTAATAAAATTAAGGACATGTGCTGTAATTTTACCGTATTAATATTTTGTTTCGGTAACGTTAAAAAAGGTAGTGAAAAGTAGTGAGGTGATAGAACTATAAAATGATAATCGTTTTTTTCTAAATACTGACAAGCTTTTTATTTACTTTTTAAGCCGAATTTAATTTGACTATTTATTCCCTTTAAAAAAAAGACCACATCTATTGAAAACCAAAAAAATTATTCTTTTTGCTTCTGGTTCCGGATCTAATGTAGAGAACATTGCCAATTATTTTAAACTCCGCAATGATGTTACTATATGCTGCGTACTTACTAACAAAAGGGATGCCAAAGTCATTGACCGCTGTAACAGATTAGGAATAAATGCACTTTTTTTTAACCGGCAAGCCTTTTCAAAAAGCAATTTCATCTTAAACCTTTTACAATCATTAGAGCCAGATTTAATAGTTTTGGCAGGATTTCTATGGAAAATCCCGGAAACAATTACCAATGCATTTCCAAATCAAATTATAAATATACACCCGGCCCTGTTACCTAAATATGGCGGCAAGGGAATGTTTGGAATGAATGTGCATAATGCAGTTAAAGAGGCTAAAGAGACCGAAACCGGTATTACTATACACTACGTAAATGCACATTATGATGAAGGCGCCATCATTAAACAGGCCTCGGTAATGCTGAACACAAACGACAGGGCTGAGGATATCGCTGCTAAAGTCCACCAATTGGAATATGAATTTTTTCCAAAGGTCATTGACGAATTATTATCTAAACAGTAATGGCTAAAAAGAGAAAATTTTATGTAGTCTGGAAAGGAAAAAAACCAGGTATTTATGAATCATGGAAAGATTGCAAAAAATCTATTGATGGTTATGCCGGTGCAGAGTACAAATCTTTTGAATCTTTTGATGTTGCCAAAAAAGCTTATAACGGCTCTTACGCAGATTTTAAAGGAAAGAAAAAATCGGCTCCTACCTTATCTAAACAAGAGCTGTTAAAAATAGGGCAGCCCAATTACCATTCTATTTCCGTTGATGCGGCATCTAGCGGTAACCCTGGTGTTATGGAATACCAAGGAGTAGATACCAAAACTGGCAAAAAATTATTTAAACAAGGTCCTTTTCCCCAAGGCACCAATAATATTGGTGAGTTTTTGGCCATAGTTCACGGACTCGCATTTTTAAAAGAACGTAAAAGCGATCGTTTAATCTACACAGATTCTAGAACGGCCATGAGTTGGGTACGTAAAAAAAAGTGCAATACTAAATTGACCGCATCGGCAAAGAACGCCAAACTTTTCAATTTGATTCAAAGAGCCGAGGACTGGCTCAATAAAAACCAGTACAATACGGTAATCGTAAAATGGGAAACTAAAGCTTGGGGAGAAATTCCTGCAGATTTTGGTAGAAAATGATCCGTATATTTTATCACAAACCCATGTTTAATAACTTATCTTAGGAGTAATCATAAAACCGTTTTAATTAGCTAAGCAAAACCGTATATTTGCAGCTTAAATTTTTTCAACTTTATGGGCAAACTTTTAATTGTAGGTACTGTCGCTTTTGATGCTATAGAAACACCGTTTGGCAAAACGGATAAAATACTGGGCGGTGCAGCTACCTATATTGCACTTGCCGCTTCTCAATTTGAAGTAGATTCTGCCATTGTATCTATTGTAGGCGATGATTTGCCCCAGGAATACTTAAACCTTTTAACCGATAGGGATATCGATATTACTGCCCTAGAAATTGTAAAAGGAGGAAAAACCTTTTATTGGAAAGGTAAATACCATAATGACCTAAACACCAGGGATACCTTGGTTACGGAGTTAAATACCTTAGAGGATTTCAACCCTGTTGTTCCTGATAATTACAATGATGCCGATGTGGTCATGCTTGGTAATCTTCACCCAATTGTACAAATGGGTGTAATTAACCAGATGAAAAAACGACCAAAGTTAATCATATTGGACACCATGAATTTTTGGATGGACAATGCCTTGAACGATTTAATGGAAGTTATTCAACATATAGATGTGCTAACCATCAACGATGAGGAAGCCAGGCAGTTGACCGGGGAATACTCATTGGTAAAAGCAGCACAGAAAATCTTTACCATGGGCCCCAAGTATGTAGTTATCAAAAAAGGGGAACATGGGGCTTTGTTGTTCAATGAAGATCAAATATTCTTTGCCCCAGCATTACCTTTAGAGGAAGTCTTTGATCCAACGGGCGCAGGAGACACTTTTGCAGGTGGTTTTGCAGGGTATTTGGCGGCAAGCAACGATAGTTCCTTTGAAAATATGAAGAAGGCGGTAATCCATGGATCCAACCTTGCTTCCTTCAGTGTAGAAAAGTTTGGCGCGGAAAGAATGCTGAAATTAGAGCGAAAAGAAATTAGAGAAAGGCTGCATCAATTTAAAAAATTAACGCAGTTTGAAATAGAATTACAATAAACCCCTAACCCCATATTTCTGGGGTTTTTTTAATACCAATACGCAATGAGTGACGCAATTAAGCATGAATGTGGTATTTCCGTAATACGGTTGTTAAAACCATTGGAATATTATAAGGAAAAATACGGAACGGCTTTTTATGGTGTAAACAAAATGTATTTAATGATGGAAAAGCAGCACAATCGCGGTCAGGATGGTGCTGGTTTTGCCAGTATAAAACTAGATGTAAATGCCGGAGAGCGTTATATGAGCCGTGTAAGATCCTGCCAGCAACAACCCATACAGGATATTTTTGCCCAAATCAATGACCGTATCAATACAGAGCTAAAAGAACATCCGGAATATGAAAATGATGTGGCATTACAGAAAAAGCATATTCCTTATATAGGAGAATTATTACTGGGCCATGTGCGTTATGGCACTTTTGGAAAGAACAGCATAGAAAGTGTACACCCCTTTTTGAGACAGAATAATTGGATGCACCGTAACTTAATTGTTGCAGGAAACTTTAACATGACCAATGTTCATGAACTCTTTGACAATTTGATACAATTGGGCCAGCACCCAAAAGAAATGGCAGATACCGTTACGGTCATGGAGAAAATTGGTCACTTCCTTGATGATGCCGTAGCCAAACTCTACAAACAGATTAAAAAAGAAGGCTATACCAAACAACAGGCTTCACCTATCATTGCAGAGCGTTTAAAAATTTCCAAGATTTTAAAAAGGGCCGCCAAGAATTTTGATGGTGGTTATGCAATGGCCGGTTTGCTTGGGCATGGGGATGCTTTTGTTCTAAGAGACCCTAGCGGCATAAGGCCTGCATATTATTATAAGGATGATGAAGTTGTTGTAGTAGCTTCTGAAAGACCGGCAATACAGACCGTGTTCAATGTACCCTATGACGAGGTGAAAGAATTAGATCCAGGTGCTGCTATCATCATTAAAAAGAACGGTACTAGCGCCATAAAGCAGATTCAAGAACCTAAGGAACGAAAAGCATGTTCTTTTGAACGTATTTATTTTTCTAGGGGAAGCGACAAAGAAATTTATCAAGAACGAAAGGCGTTGGGGAAACTGGTATTTCCTCAAATTCTTAATGCCATCAACGAGGATATAAAAAATACCGTTTTCTCATATATTCCCAATACGGCAGAAACTTCCTTCTACGGGATGGTCAAAGAGGCCCAAAATTATTTGAACAAGAAAAAGGAAGAACAAATATTGGCCCTTGGTCCTAAGATTACGGGAGAACAACTGCATGAGATTTTAGAGGTGAGGCCTAGAATTGAAAAAGTGGCCATTAAGGACGCTAAACTCCGCACCTTTATTACCCAAGATAGTAGTAGAGACGATTTAGTGGCCCATGTTTATGACATTTCTTACGGTTCTGTAAAAAAAGGAGACAATCTCGTAATCATTGATGATAGTATAGTACGGGGTACTACCTTAAAAAAGAGTATTCTTAGAATATTGGACCGTCTTTCTCCAAAAAAGATAATTGTGGTCTCTTCCGCTCCGCAAATAAGATATCCTGATTGTTATGGTATTGATATGGCCAAATTGGAAGATTTTATTGCATTTAAAGCTGCTTTGGCACTCCATGAAGAACACAACACCATGCATGTAGTGGAGGAAATCTACAAAAAATGCCTAACACAGGTTAAAAGTAAGGATAAGGATGTTGTCAATTATGTCAAGGACTTTTATAAGCCATTTAGTGCTAACCAAATTTCTGCAAAAATAGGAGAGTTATTGAGCCCAAAAGACATAAATGCCGAAGTTTCCATTATTTACCAAACCATTTCCAGTTTACACCAAGCCTGTCCTAAGAATTTAGGAGATTGGTACTTTACCGGAAATTACCCAACACCTGGCGGAAATAGAGTGGTAAACAGAGCATTTATCAATTTTTATGAAGGAAATAACCAAAGGGCTTATTGATAAAAATATCGATGAAATACACCATAATAGTGCATTTCATCGACAAAACGTGTATTTCATCGACTGAATAATCAGAATGAACTACATGGCTTTACATTTAAACTTACCATAGCATAAGTAGGTTAAGTTCATGGTAAGATTTGGGGCAAAAAAGGTGGAGAACTCTCCGCCTTTTTTATTTTACTTACTTCTACAGAATAGTTTTCAACGTTCCTTTTTATCCTAATAATGACCTTTTAACGTCTTTAAGTGGCGTTTAACAAATTCCTTTTAACATCATAGCACAACACTATACCTTTGGAGAACCATAGCATAAGTAGGTTAAGTTCATGGTAAGATTTGGGGAAAAGACGGGGCAACGCTCCGTCTTTTTATTTTAAAACCATTCTTTCAAATTTGAAACAGATTAGAAAAACTATTAAGATAAACCAACCGTTTGACCAATGTTTGGGGAGTTCAACGCAAAATTTTCATTACAAGGCTACCCGGTAATATATTTGGAGAACCATAGCATAAGTAGGTTAAGTTCATGGTAAGATTTGGGGAAAAGGCGGAGCAATGCTCCGCCTTTTTATTTTACACTCTTTTTAGCGCTCAACCCCTATATTACCTTAGAGAAACGGCATTTTTAGAAAAACTTGGAACAAATAAAAGCAATTATTTTTATTAAATTTTCTTTTTTTATTTGCTCAATACCAGTAATTTAGTGTTGCCATAGCATAAGTAGGTTAAGTTTATGGTAAGATTTGGGACGAAAAGGGTGGAGATTTCTCCGCCCTTTTCTATTTTTTATCCATAAAAAAACCACCTAAAAATTTAGGTGGCTTAAGAAAGTATTTTCAACAAACTTTATTTATTTGCTGCGTATAGGCTAGAGACTTCTTCCCAGTTAATTAGGTTAAAGAAGGCTTCTATATACTCTGGTCTTTTATTTTGATAATTTAAGTAATAAGCATGTTCCCAAACATCTAAACCTAAAATTGGAAAACCACTACAACCTACACCAGGCATAAGTGGGTTATCTTGATTAGGCGTAGAGCAAACTTCTAATTTACCCCCTTTATGAACACATAACCAAGCCCAACCTGAACCAAACCTGGTGCCGGCAGCACTGGAAAACTTATCCTTAAAACCATCAAAAGAGCCAAAAGCACTATCAATAGCATCTGCAAGTTCGCCACTAGGTTTACCTCCGCCGTTAGGAGCTAAAATAGTCCAAAACAAAGAATGGTTATAAAAACCGCCACCGTTGTTTCTAACGGCACCGTTATCCATATCCAACCCTGTTAAAATATCTTCAATAGATTTTTGCTCTAAATCAGTACCTTCTATGGCAGCGTTTAATTTAGAAGTATATCCATTATGATGTTTAGTATGATGTATTTCCATTGTCCTAGCGTCTATATGAGGCTCAAGAGCATCATAGGCATAAGGCAATTTCGGTAATTGAAAAGCCATAATTTATTTGTTTTTATGTTAATATTAATTGTCTATCAAAGCTACGAATTTTAACATTTATATTCACTAAATAATTTGTTAAGAACTGTACAGGAATCCTTAATTTGCGGTAAAAATCAGTGTCCAGTAATTCTTTTACCATATATAATGCTTCTGCAGGTTCGGGCAAAACCTATGCCCTTGCCAAAGCATACTTGAAAATTATACTGGCATCTCCTCAAAATTTCAGAAAAATTTTGGCCATAACATTTACCAACAAGGCGGTAAATGAAATGAAGCATCGAATTTTAAACAGTCTTCATGAATTTTCAAGAACTCCAACTATTGAAAATTCCAGTCCATTATTAAAAGATATACTACATGAGACCAATTATACGTTTGATGAACTTACCGAACTCAGCAAATTAAGGCTAAAGCAAATTTTACACAATTATGCCTTTTTTGATATTTCTACCATAGACAAATTTACGCACCGGCTTATTAGAACCTTTGCAAAAGATCTAAAGATTCCCCAGAATTTTGAAGTTGTACTGGATGTTGATCTTCTTTTACAAGAAGCCGTGGAACGGGTTATTGATAAAGCAGGAGAAAGTGAAGAGTTTACAAAAGTATTGTTAGACTTTGCCTTGGAAAAAATAGAAGATGACCGCAGTTGGGACATTGCTTTTGACCTTTTAAAAATTGGGAAACTTCTTTTTGATGAAAATAATGCCGAACATTTAAAACAGTTAAAAGATGTTGAACTAGTTGATTTCTTGAAACTACAAAGCCATCTAAAAAAACAAACCAAAAACCTAGAGAAGCATATTGTTGAGCTTGCCACCGCAGCTATTGATATAATGACCGCATCAGGGTTAGATTTTAAAGATTTTCCAAGAGAAACATTACCCAATCATTTTAAAAAAATAATTGCCGGAAACTATACTCCCACGCAACTCTACAACAACAAATTAGAAGATAATTTAATTGAAAGTAAAATAGTAAAAGCTACAGTTAAAGATGCCCCGGTAGATCTGGCCCCGCAATTGCTTGACCATTATCAATCTATAAAACAGCTTATTTTTAAAAGGGGATTGTATGCCAATATCAATAGAAATATTATACCCTTTGCCCTTTTAAATGCTATACAAAAGGAACTTAAAACCATTCAAGAGGAAAAAGACCAGCTTTCTATTTCTGAATTCAATACCCTTATAGCCAATGAGGTAATGGACCAACCGGCCCCATTTATTTATGAACGTCTTGGAGAAAAATACCGCCATTATTTTATTGATGAATTTCAGGATACGTCACAAATGCAATGGGAAAACCTAATTCCTTTGATTGGCAATGCCATGGAAGGTCAAGATGAACTTGGAAATACTGGTTCCTTATTTTTGGTGGGCGACCCAAAACAAGCCATTTATAGATGGCGGGGAGGAAAGGCAGAGCAATTTCTAGATTTGGCAACCCACCAAACACACCCATTTACCATAGCATCTTCATTGGTAACCTTACCCAAGAACTTTAGAAGTTGTGCAGAAATCATCAACTTCAACAATAACTTCTTTCAAAGTATTAGTCCCTTTTTGGAAAATACGCTATACCAAGAGTTTTTTAAACTGGGCAACCAACAAGAAATCTCTAATAAAGAAGGAGGATTTGTAAATATTACGCTTCTTGAAGAAGATGATGATGAGATATATGGCCAACAAACGCTACAATCCATAGCTACTTGCTTGTCCAAAGGGTATTCCTATAAAGATATCTGTATTATCATTAGGAAAAAGAAACATGGGTTTATCCTTGCCAATTATTTAATGGAACATGACATCCCAGTAATTTCATCAGATTCCTTATTACTTGGCGGTAATCCTAAAGTCATGTTTTTGGTGCAATTGGTACGGTATATGGTACAACCTTTAGAACAGGATATTCAATATAGCCTTTTACATTTTTTGGCAGAAAACAAGCCGGACAAACATTCCTATATCCATAAAAATCTTAACTGCCTGGACAATCACTTTTTGGACACTTATGGGTTAGATATAACTGTATTACGTAAAACATCTGTTTTTGATGGTTTGGCGTATGCCATAAAAGTATTTGACTTAAATCCAGATTCAGATGCCCACCTTTCCGCATTTATGGACCTTGTATTTGATATTGAACAAAAGCAAGGGTCAGATATGCAATCTTTTTTGGATTATTGGGATAAAAAAGGACATGTAACAAGCATTAGTACTCCAGAAAATGTGGAATCGGTACAAATCATGACCATTCATAAATCTAAAGGGTTGGAGTTTCCCGTTGTCATATTCCCTTATGCCAATTCTAATATCTACGAGGAAATTGACCCCAAAATATGGTTACCGGTTAACAGCGATGACTTTTTAGGTTTTAACGAATTGTTGATCAATAAAAAACAAGAGGTTAAAAATTACGGGGACCTGGAATCTGAACTTTATGATGCCGATCACCAAAAGCTACAACTAGATGCATACAACCTTTTATATGTTGTCCTTACCAGAGCCGTAAATGCATTGTTCATCATTAGTTCAAATAGCATAGATAAAAAAGGTGAGCATAATACCAATTACTATTCCGGGTTATTCATACATTATCTTAAAGATTCCGGAAATTGGCAGCCAAATCAACTTACCTATGATTTTGGCTCGTTAACACATTGTGCCCAACCTAAAACCATCAATTCAGGAGAATTTACCATACCTTATATATATACCTATAAAGACAGACCGGAATTTAAAATATTAGCCACCTCTGGAATTCTTTGGAACGAAGGTTTGGATACCGCTATAGACCAAGGTAATATTATCCATTTTATTTTAAGCATGATCATAAAGGCATCTGACCTAGATCGCGCCATGCAAATGGCAGAACAAAAAGGATTGATCAAAACTATAGAAGGTGATCATTTTAAAAAGAAAGTACAACAAGTACTCTTTCACGAAGATTTACAACAATTTTATGAAGAAGGCTGGGAAGTATTAAATGAAAGAGACCTTCTATTACAGGACGGTACCGTATTAAGACCGGATCGTGTAGTCATAAAAAACAAGAATGCAACCATCATTGATTATAAAACAGGAGAGCGTAACACTAATTACCACCACCAAATAAACGCCTACGGCCAAGGATTTGCCAACATGGGTATTACCATAGCACAAAAAATCATTGTGTATATTAATACAGAAATAGAACTAGAATATATTTAAAACATATGTACGGAAAAATTAAGCAACACTTAGAGCAAGAAATACAATCCATTAAAGATGATGGACTCTTTAAAGAGGAACGGGTAATTGTTTCTCCACAAAATGCGGTTATAAAAATAGATACCGGCCAGGAAGTTATCAACTTTTGCGCTAATAATTATTTAGGTCTCTCTTCACACCCAGAGGTTATACAGGCAGCAAAGGATGCCATGGATAGCCATGGCTTTGGAATGTCTTCGGTTAGGTTCATTTGCGGTACGCAGGACATCCATAAGGAACTGGAAAGAAAAATAGCCCATTTCTATGATACCGAGGATACCATATTATATGCAGCAGCCTTTGATGCCAATGGTGGTGTATTTGAACCTTTGCTCACCGCAGAAGATGCCATTATATCGGATTCATTAAACCATGCCTCTATTATTGATGGCGTAAGATTGTGTAAAGCAAAGCGATATAGGTACGCCAACAACGATATGGCAGATTTGGAAGCCCAATTAATAAAAGCGAACGAAGATGGCGCCCGTTTTAAAATTATTGTGACGGATGGTGTTTTCTCCATGGACGGACTTGTAGCTCCTTTAGATAAAATATGTGACCTGGCCGATGCGTATGATGCATTGGTCATGATAGATGAATGCCATGCTACCGGATTTATAGGGGAAAAAGGCAAGGGAACATTAGAGGAAAAAGGGGTTATGGGAAGAATAGATATTATAACCGGAACACTAGGAAAAGCCTTGGGAGGTGCAATGGGAGGCTACACCACAGGTAAAAAGGAAATTATCTCCTTGCTTAGGCAACGCTCCAGACCGTACCTATTTTCAAACTCCTTGGCACCGGCCATAGTAGGGGCATCCATAAAAGTGTTTGACATGTTAGAGAACGACACCTCGTTAAGGGATAAATTACAGGAAAACACAGCGTACTTTAAAAAAGGCATCAAGAAAGCCGGATTTGATATTGTAGATGGAGATTCTGCCATTGTTCCCGTTATGCTTTATGACGCCAAACTCTCACAGGACATGGCAAACAGGTTATTGGAGAAAGGTATATATGTTATTGGTTTTTTCTACCCAGTAGTTCCAAAAGGAAAAGCCCGTATACGAGTGCAATTATCCGCAGCACATACAAAAGAACATTTAGATGCTGCCATAAACGCATTTACCGAAGTCGGAAAAGAGCTAAAAATCGTTTAAATGCGCCTTTTAATCTATTAAATGCGTTAAAAAAAATAGGAAATTGATTTTGTTAATAATATTTAACAAGTTACATTTGCAGCTAATAAACACTTAAACTTAAAAATAAATACATGAAACATCTTAGCAAATTATTGGTTGCTGCCCTACTAGTTGTAGGTATTAACAGCATACAAGCGCAAGACGAGAATAATCCTTGGCAAGTACAGTTTGGGGTTAATGCCATAGACGTATACCCTACTGGGGATGTTAGTTCTTTTGGTAACGAATTCTTTAATGTGAACGACCACTGGAACATATTACCTTCTATTTCTTATGTAGGTGTATCTAAGCACATTGGTGATGGCTTCTCTATTGGAGCAAGAGGTTCTCTTAATAAAATTAGCAAATTAGGTGACGTTAGTGTTGACGATCTTTCTCACTATGCTATAGATGGTACAATAAAATATGATTTCATCAAAAGAGAAACTGTCCTAGATCCTTTTATCGAAATAGGTGGTGGTTATACTTGGGTTGATGAAATTGGTGCTGGTACTGTAAATGGTGGTCTTGGTTTGAACATTTGGTTCTCTGACAACTTAGGTCTTACATTACAATCTACTTACAAGCACGCTTTCGAAGATTACGGAGTTAAGCATTTTCAACATTTAGCTGGTATCTCTGTTAAATTTGGTGGTACTGACACTGATGGTGATGGTATCTATGACAAAGATGATGCTTGTCCAGAAGTTGCTGGTCTTGAAGCTTTCAACGGTTGTCCAGATGCTGACGGTGACGGTATAGAAGATAGCAAAGATAGCTGTCCTAACGAAGCTGGTTCTAAAGAAATGAACGGATGTCCTGATGCTGATGGTGACGGTGTTGCCGATAAGGATGATGCTTGTCCTAACGAAGCTGGTCTTCCTGCTTTAGCTGGTTGTCCTGATGCTGATAGCGATGGTGTTGCCGATAAGGATGATTCTTGTCCTTCTGAAGCTGGTCCTGCTGAAAACAAAGGTTGCCCATGGCCAGATACTGATGGTGACGGTGTTCTTGACAAAGACGATCAATGTCCAGAAGTTGCTGGTACTGTAGCTAACGCTGGTTGTCCTGAAGTAACTGCTGAAGTACAAAAGCAATTGAACGATTATGCTAGAACTATTTTATTTGATACTGGTAAATCTTCTATCAAAGCTGAGTCTACTTCTGTAATGGTTGATATTATTACAATCCTTAAAGAATATCCAAACGCTAAGTTTACCGTTGAAGGTCATACTGATAGCGTAGGTAGCGAAAAATTAAATCAAAGTCTTTCTGAGTCAAGAGCTCTTTCTGTAAAAGAATTCTTAGTAGACAAAGGAATTGAAGAATTTAGATTATCTGCAGTTGGTTACGGTGAGTCCAAGCCAATCGCTACAAACAATACAAGAGCTGGTAGAGCTCAAAACAGAAGGGTAGAAATTAACTTAGTAAAATAAGTTTAAACAAACCTTAAGTGTTTTAATAAAAGCTCCGCATAATATGCGGAGCTTTTTTATTTTTACCCTATGCAAAGTTTTATAAAAGATGTCGTTAAGGATGTATTGGGCACAGAACAAGATATTGAAGATGTCATCTTTGTATTGCCCAGTAAACGTGCTGGGGTCTTTCTACAGCAGGAAATAGGAAAAAGTATAAACCAAACTATTTTAGCTCCTGAAATCTATAGTATTGAAGATTTTATAGGTCATATCTCTGGTCTGGTAACAGCGAATACAACCACTCAACTTTTTGAGCTTTATAAAGCCTATTTGACTATTGGTGATTATGAAAAAGAATCTTTTGATTCCTTTTTAAAATGGGGACAAATACTCTTACAAGACTTTAATGAAATAGACCGTTACCTGGTTGATGCCAATACACTTTACCAAAATGTAGCTGCCATACAAGAGGTTAACCATTGGTCATTACATGCTGAGAAATCTGAAATGATAGAGAATTATCTACATTTTTGGAGACATTTAAAGGACATTTACAAAGAATTTAATGCTAACTTATTACAACAAGGTCTAGGACATCAAGGACTTATCTACAAAACTTCGGTTGAAAAATTACCTGACTATATAAATGATGTAACTAAAAAACATATCTTCTTAGGATTTAATGCCCTAAACAAAGCGGAGAGTAATTTAATACAATCCATACTACAACAAACCACGGCAACTATCTACTGGGATATTGATGGATCTTTTTTAAAGGATGAAATACATGATGCCGGTTATTTCATTAGAGCCTATCAAAATACTTGGTCCGCATTAAAGAACAACCCCCTAAAAGGAATATCCAATTATTATTTAACAAAAAAGAAAATTCACGTCATTGGTGTTCCTAAAAATATATCGCAAGTAAATTATGTTGGTCACCTTCTACAAACTATACATAAAGATGCCCCTGAGCAATTAAAAAATGCTGCCATAGTCTTGGGAAATGAAGAATTGCTCAACCCGCTATTAAACTTCATCCCTGAAGATATAACCGCTACTAACATCACCATGGGTCAAAAATTAGAATTGACCACATTAGCAAGTTTCTTTTTGCACTTGCTAGAATTTCATGAACAAAAAACGGAAAAAGGGTGGTTTTATAAGCATCTACTAAATCTACTTACACATTCCTATACCGTAATGTTGTTTAATGAAATGGGATTATCTACACGTCAATTGATTACTACCATAAAAACAAATAACTGGTCGTATATCAGCATATCCAAAATTTCATCATTATTGGGTGAACACAAAACTATTGCCCTGCTCTTTAAGGATGTAAAAGACAATCCTAACTTGGTAATTGACCATTTCTTAGAATTGGTGCAAGAATTAAGGCAAATAGATTCCGTCAGCAAAGATGGGTTTATACTTGAACAACTATACAAATTTTACACGCTTTTTAACCAACTTAAAGACCTTTGCCACAGTTTTACCTATATCAATAGCCTTAAAAGCTTAAAACAACTATATAAACAATTTTTAAGTACAGAAACATTGGATTTTCAAGGTAACCCCGTAGAAGGTATTCAAATCATGGGGATGCTAGAAAGTAGATTATTAGATTTTGAAACGGTTATTCTTACTTCTGTAAACGAAGGAATACTTCCGTCAGGAAAATCAAACAATTCATTTATTCCGTTTGACCTGAAAACAAAAAATGATTTACCTACCTATAAGGAAAAAGATGCCGTTTACACCTATCATTTTTATAGATTATTACAACGTGCAAAAAACGTTTACATACTTTATAATACAGAACCCGATGCATTGGAAGGCGGGGAAAAAAGCAGGCTTATTACCCAATTGTTGACCGATGAATACAGGACCGATGTTAAAGAATTCATTGCCACACCACAAATACAATCATACCCTATTACGCAAGATGTAATTCCTAAAACTGAAAGTTTGGTGGCACTTATCAAGGAAAAGGCCGCCAAAGGCTTTTCACCAAGTTCACTGAGCAATTATATTAGAAATCCTATAGATTTCTACAAACAGAACTTATTGAACATCAACGATATTCTGGAAGTGGAAGAAACGTTGGCTCCTAATACTTTTGGGACTATTGTACACGATTCCTTAGAAGCTCTTTATACCCCTTTAATAAATACTTACCTTACTAAAGAGGGGTTAATTGCGGTAAAAAAGGATATACACAAAACAGTACTCCATAATTTTCAAAAAACATTTAAAGAGGGTAATATCCAATCAGGGAAAAATTACATCACCTTTCATGTAATTTTAAAGTACATCCAAACTTTTATTGATACTGAAATAGAGCAACTAGCACATCATACCATAAAAATAATAGGCCTAGAACAAGACTTACGGGTTCCGCTAGAGATAGAAGGGTTGGATTTTCCAATAACCTTAAGGGGTAAATTGGACCGTATAGATGAATTTGATGGCGTAACTAGAATTATAGACTACAAGACCGGAAGAGTAGACCGCAGAAATGTAGAATTAATGGATTGGGAGGTCCTTACTCAAGATTATCAATACAGTAAGGCATTTCAATTACTTTGTTACGCACTTATGTATTTTAAAACCAACCCTAACGCAAACTTAACTGTACAAGCAGGTATCATTTCATTAAAGAACTTTACCGATGGCACCTTGCTCTTTGCACAAAAAGAATCTGCCCGTGGCCCCAAAAACCATAGTATTAATACTAAGGTCATTCAAGATTTCGAGCAGATACTTTCGCAATTGATAAAGGAAATTTGTAACCCCCAAATACCATTTACGGAAAAAGAAATTTAGTTTATTTCTTATCCGGTCTTGTGGGTCTAACCTCAATTTTACTAGGTAATGTCCGCGGATTCATCTTTAGAAGGTCTAACACCAGTTCACCTATATCCTCTGGCTGAATTTTCCAGGCATCCTTTTCACCGGGTACATTATCATTAAATTGGGAGGCTACAGATCCAGGCATTATTGTAGAAACCTTAATATCATATTTACGTAAATCCAGCATTGCTGCTTGCGTAAAACCTACCACACCAAATTTAGATGCGTTATAACCCGCCCCTTGGGCAAAGAAATTGGTCCCTGCCAAACTTGCTAGGGTAATATAATATCCCTTAGATTCTTTTAAAGCCGCTACAGATGCTTTCAAGGTGTGAAAAACCCCGTTTAAGTTGGTATCTATCATCTGGTGCCATTGTTCATCGGTCATTTCATCTACAGGCGCAAAATTACCTACACCGGCATTCGCCAAAACGGCATCTAACTGTCCCCAATTTTCAAGAATTTTGGAAACTGCATTTTTTTCATCCTCAATTTTGGAAACATCGGAAACCACACCCATTACCGCATCGTTATTAAAATCTTTTAATGCTTTGTCCACACTTTCCTGAGATCTGCCACTAATAGCTACCTTCATGCCTTGGGCCAATAATGATTGGGCTACGCCAAAACCTATTCCTTTTGTACCACCGGTAATATAAACCACCTTATCTTTTAACTCTTTCATCTCGTTATTTTAAAATTTATAACAAGTTACTGCTTATATGAAATTATAGTAGTCTGTTAAGTACAAGAATTAACGGTTTTGATTTATTATATTTAGCGACTCTTAAAATTATATTAAAATGAACAGAATAATTGTTTGGTCTATTACCGTTGCTCTAGCTGGTTTTTTATTTGGATTTGATACCGTTGTGATCAGTGGAGCAAATGAACCTATAAAACAATTATGGAACACCTCTCCTTTATTCCATGGCACTTTTATTATGAGTATGGCACTTTGGGGTACCGTTTTGGGTTCTCTTTTTGGTGGCATTCCTACAAAGAACCTAGGGCGTAAAAAAACATTGATTTGGGTAGGAATACTGTTTTTGGCTTCTGCACTTGGTTCCGCGTTGGCGCAAGACCCCTATTCATTCTCATTCTTTAGGTTTATTGGTGGTGTTGGTGTAGGTATTTCTTCTGTTGCCGCACCTATCTATATTTCAGAAATAACCTCTAAAGAAAATAGAGGCAAACTTGGCGGACTTTATCAATTTTGGTTGGTATTCGGTATTTTAATCGCTTTTGTTTCAAATTGGTTGCTAAAGGATTTTGACGGTGCAAATGATTGGCGTTGGATGCTAGGTGTAGAGGCTATACCGGCATTTATATATACTTTAATGGTTTTTACTGTTCCTGAAAGCCCAAGGTGGTTGGCACTACATAAAAAAGATGATGCCGCAGCCCTAAAAATTTTAGAGACCATACACCCAAATGGAGGGGCAGATAAACAATTATTGGAAATAAAAACAGACCTTAAGGTTTCTACAAAGAGTGAAGGTCTTTTTCAAAAAAAATATTCTAAAGTTCTCTGGCTTGCATTTTTTATAGCATTTTTTAACCAACTTTCCGGTATTAACTTTGTCCTGTATTATGCGCCTGAAATTTTAGAACAAGCGGGTCTTGGAGGCAAAGAATCGTTATTCAATTCTATTGCTATTGGCCTCGTAAATCTCATATTCACTTTTATTGGAATTCGCTTATTGGATAAACTGGGAAGACGACAATTAATTATCATTGGTTCTATAGGATACATAATAAGCTTGATTATGGTAGGACTTTGTTTCCAAATGGATTTAGGCTCTACATTGACCCTTACTTTTATCTGTACGTTCGTAGCCTCCCATGCTATAGGACAAGGCGCAGTAATTTGGGTTTTCATTTCAGAAATTTTTCCAAACAGCGTACGTGCATACGGACAATCTTGGGGCGTAAGTGTCCACTGGATATTTGCTGCTATCATTACTTTAATTACCCCATTTTTCTTGGATGCCAGTCAAGGAATATTGAAAGATCAAGTTTGGTATATTTATTATTTCTTTTGTGCAATGATGGTTTTTCAGCTGATTTGGGCAATTACCAAAATGCCGGAAACCAAAGGAGTTTCATTAGAGAATTTGAGTAAAACACTAATTAAGGAAGATTAAACAATAAAATTTTCACTTAATAGATATTATCTAGAATACCGAAAAAACAAATAGATGATACACTATTATTCAGTATCAATATAACCAACTATGGTCTTGGTATTAAAATGATACTGTTCATTTTTGGCGCATCATAAAACCGTGAAAATCTGAGGTAAATTACATTTGCCTTTAAGGTATCTCCTTTGAAGAAATAAAGTAGGTAACAACGCCCGCCAAAAAGGCCGGAACTGCAAAAATCATAAAATTGGTAGACATGGAAAGTCCCCATCCAATTAAAATACCTCCAAGCGCGGGACCTAATACGCCCCCTAACCTACCAGCACCAATGGCCCAACCAACACCTGTGGTCCTAAATTCTGCCGGATACAACCTTGCCGCAACGGCATAAAGTCCAACAAAACCACCTTGAAGTGTAAACCCTAACAAACCAAAAATTAATAGAATAAAATCTGAGCCTACAAAAACATTGAATATAGCCATCAGAAAAGCAGTAGTTCCTAAAAAAAAAGCAATGGTTTTTTTAAGTCCAATTTTTGATGAAATATACCCCTGTACCACAATACCAAAAAATGCCCCAACATTAAATACCGTGCCGGAATAAATGGCCAATTCCATAGACAGGCCCGCATTTGTAGCCAATTTTGGTATCCAGCTTATTAAAAAATACAAGCATCCAAAAGCAAAGAATAAAGCTGTCCATAGTTTAAGGGTAGATATCCTGTAGGTATTGGAAAGTAATTGATCCACGGATATGATAAGTGACTTATTTGATTTATTAGGTAATTCCGATAAAGGAGAAACTTTTAACTTTTCTAAAATACGGTTGACTTTTTGCAAAGCATTTCTTGGCTGTTTGCTCAAATAAAATTCGATTGATTCTGAAAGGAAGAAAAATATGATGGGTATGGTAACCAATGATGCAATACCTGCCAATTTAAACATCATACGCCAACCACTAACGGGGATTACAGAAGCCGCTACATAACCAACTATTATAGCTCCTATAGGATACCCGGCCAATACAAAACTTACCCAAAAATCCTTGGACCTGTTAGGCAAATATTCAGAAGTAAGGGACGCTGTGGTGGCCAACATACTACCAATACCTAATCCACTTAATAAACGTAGCAGGATTAATTGTGGTACTGTTTGGGCAAACCCTGTACAAAAAACACTGGCACCCATTAGAAAAGCACTTATCAGAATCATCTTTTTTCGTCCAATATGATCTGCATAAGGAGCAATTACCAATGCTCCTAAGGCCATTCCCGCCAGACCTACACTAAAAACAATACCTAAGGCTTCCGGTCCAATCTGCCAAGATGTGGCAATTGCAGGGGCACAATAAGAAATAATCAAAACATCCATACCGTCCAAAACATTCATTAAAAAGCAAATCATAATGGTTATATACTGCAGCTTTGTAATGGATTGCTCGTTCAATTGCAAAAACGGAATTTTGGACATGGGATCAGTATGTAATTAAATTAGTGTTTATACGTGTTAAAATAACATTAATTTGCCTTATTCCAGAAGCTTGTGGCAATTTTAAAATGTATTCTTTCCCTTGGCATATAATTTCGGCTATAAAATTGCTTCTATAAAAGTTTCAATGTGCGCCTCTGATATTAAATATTTGGTCATCTGTATGCTTTTAACACCAATTACCTACTCCATATAAGCTTACAAAAAATTTAAAAATGACGCTTCTTAGCCAATTTGATATGTCTTATAACGCAATATGGGTAATATAGTACAAGAACAGGATAATTATATAAAAAACCCAAGCTGATATAATATTTAAGTTTACAAGTGTAAAATATACGTTTATTAAACTTTTCGTAAATGTTAAGTTAAAATGTAACGCATTTTATAATAAACAATCCAAACAACAACGTATTATGAAGATGACCAAATTACTGCCAAAAATTCTTTGGAGACCAAATTGTCCCAAAAAAAGAACGCTCTTTTCTATCATTTGCTTTTTGATTGTTCAGATATCCTTTGCCCAGCAAGAAGTTTCTGGAACTATCACCGACCAACAGGGAATTCCAATTTCTGGAGCTACAGTCATGGAAAAAAACACATCAAACGGGGTTGTCTCTGATTTTGACGGAAATTATCAAATGACCACATCAAGTCCAGATGCCATACTGGTTATTTCATACCTAGGTTTTAAGACTACTGAAATTCCGGTAAGCTCATCTACAATAGATGTTACCCTACAAGAGGATTTGGAACAACTTTCAGAGGTTGTCGTTATTGGTTATGGAACCCAGAAACGGGCAGATGTTACCAGCTCTGTTGCTACGGTAAAGTCAGAGGATTTTGTTCAGGGTAACGTTAAAGATGCTGCCCAACTTATACAAGGTAAAGTTGCCGGATTATCCGTATCTGCACCTTCGGGTGATCCTACAGAGGGAACACAGATAAGCCTTAGGGGTACATCTAGTATTCTAGGGGGCACCAACCCTTTGGTATTGGTAGATGGGGTACCAGGAAGCCTAAATACGGTAGCACCAGAGGATATTGCATCAATAGATGTATTAAAAGATGGTTCCGCTACCGCAATATATGGAACACGTGGTACCAATGGGGTAATCATTATCACTACCAAGAAGGGAACCAACGACATGAAATCTACCATAGAATATAACGGGTATATGTCACTATCTACTATTGCCAATCAATTGAATTTTTTAAATGCAGAGGAACTTAGACAAAAGTTTGATGAAGGTTATACCTTCAACGGGGCTAATTTGGAGGATTTTGGTTCAAATACTGATTGGGTAGATGAAATTACACGAGATGCCTATAGCCAAGTCCATAACTTGATTTTTAGGGGCGGTAATGCCACTTCAAACATGACGGCATCATTAAACTATAGAGATCTTGACGGTATTTTTCTAAAATCAAACAGTGAAAAATATACGGCTAGAGTTAGCGGTAACCATGCTATGTTCGATAATAAATTAAAGGCCAATGTAGGGATAATATTAAGTGAGCAAACCTATAACGCATTAGGTGACGGTACAAGTTTTAACCCTTACATCTACAGACAGGCAGTCATTAGAAACCCTACTGAACCTGTTAGGGACGTAGATGGAAATTGGTTTGAAAGGGATGTCTACTTTTATGATAATCCTGTAGGATATATCCAAGAAACTATTGGAGAAAATAAATTAAGAAACACTAGGTTCGATTTTTCATTAAGTTATGATTTTGGAGACCACGTAACCTTAAAGGGACTTTACACCCGTAAAGGAGAGTCTAACATAAGAGGTTTTTACCAAACCAAAAACCATGTTTCCACTACAAAGAACGGGCAAGAAGGTTATGCCTCTAGAGGTACGGATGACTATGTAGGCAACTACGGCCAATTTACTTTAGATTATGACAATACCTTTGGCAAACATAAGGTGACCGGTTTATTTGGGTATAATTATGAAGACAATACCAATGAAGGTTTTTATGCCACCAACCGTCGTTTTCCTACAGATGGATTTACCTATAATAATTTAGGAAGTGGACAAGGTTTACAATTGGGAGAAGCCGGTATGGGGAGTTATAAAAATTCAGATATGTTGATCGCATTCTTTTCCAGGGTCACTTATAACTATGACAATCGTTACCTTTTAATGGCAAGTATTCGTCGTGAAGGTTCTTCAAGATTTGGTGACGATAACAAATGGGGTAATTTTCCAGGTATATCCTTGGGTTGGCGTATAGACCAAGAATCCTTTGCTGAAAACTGGGATTGGTTATCCAACCTTAAGCTAAGAACAGGATTTGGGGTAACGGGTATTAACGCCGGTGCCAATTACCAAGCACTTAGTGGTCTAAATTACGGTTCTTACTTTTTAAACAACGGACAATGGGTAAGGGAACTAGTACCGTCACGTAATGCAAATCCTGATCTAAGATGGGAAAAGAAAGAGGAATTTAACCTTGGTCTTGATTTCGGTATCCTTGACGGACGTATAAACGGATCTATAGATTACTACAATAGAACTACCAAAGATGCTTTGTTCAATTATAGTGTGCCAACACCACCATACTTTTTCGGAACAATAGCGGCAAACGTTGCTGAAATCAAAAATACAGGTCTTGAATTTTTGTTGAACGTTACCCCTATACAGACAGAAAATTTTAATTGGACCGCAAACCTCACCTATTCTACCAACACCAATGAAATTGTATCATTGTCCAATGACGCATTTCAATTAACGAACGATTTCTTTGATCAAGGATATACGGGAGAGCCTATTCAAATTAGCACACATAGGGTTCAAGAGGGCCAACCTATTGGGAACTTCTTTGGTCTAAAAAGTGTGGATATTACAGATGATGGTATTTGGATCATTGAAAGACCAGACGGTTCATTGGTACCCGCCACGGAAGCTACTACGGACGATCGCCAAATTTTAGGTAATGGTCTACCCAAAGCCTACTATAGCTGGAACAATACCTTACAATATAAAAATTGGGACCTAATGGTAAACTTAAGAGGCGCCCTGGATTATGAAATACTGAATTTCTCGCGCATGTTCTATGAGAACCCTACCGTTAGTTACAATACCTTGGATTCTGCATATGACCTTGTTTATGGAAAATCAGAATTGCAAGATGTACAGCGTTTTGTAAGCTATTATGTGGAGGACGGGGACTTTCTAAAAATAGACAATGTTACCCTAGGGTATACTTTACCTAAAGATGCCATTAAGTTTGCAGAAACATTCCGGATTTATGCCTCTGGCTTAAACTTGGCAACCATTACGGACTACAAGGGTATTGACCCAGAAGTAGATAGAGAAGGTTTGGCTCCAGGTAATGACGAAAGGGACAAATACCCCTCTATTAGAACTTTTTCCTTAGGTATCAATTTTACATTCTAAACTAAACGACTATGAAAAATATAAGCAACAAAGTGTTTTCACTTAAAACTAAAATATCGATCCTAGCGGTTTGTGCATTGTTTGTACCCATAGGTTGTACCGATTTGGAGGAAGAAGTATTTTCTGAAGTGACGGAATCATCATTTGTTCCTTCAGAATCTGATATTGTGTCCGTTATGGCATCGGCCTATACCCCAATGCGCTACGTAATGGGCTGGCAAGGTTGGTTTGACCTACAGGAAGAACCGGCAGATATGTTCATAACTCCTACAAGACCAAACGGTTGGGATGATGGCGGTACGTATAAAAGAATGCATTTTCATGAGTGGACCCCAACACAATGGCAGCCTAGAAATACTTGGATTAACTGTTTTAATGGCATCAACAGTGCCAATAGGGTAATTTTACAAATAGAATCTGAACAGTTACCGGTAAGTGAAGAACAGGCTGTTTCCATTATTTCCGAAATGAGGGCGCTTAGGGCCCTCTATTACTCCATGCTGGTAGATTCTCACGGCAATGTCCCTATTATTTCAAGTTATGGGGAAGACCTGCCCGTTCAAAGCTCTCGTACAGAGGTCTACAATTTTATCATCTCTGAGCTGAACGAGGTTATACCTAGCTTAACGGAAACCGTTGATGTAAGTACCTATGGCCGTATGACCAAATGGGCCGCCTACCATGTATTGGCCAGGGTATACCTAAATTCAGAAGTATATGCCGGTACTAGCAATTGGGACAAGGTCATAGAGGCTTGTAACAAAATAATAGAAAGTGGTGCTTTTCAATTGTCAGATAGTTATTCCGATATTTTTAGTACCAATAATGAAAGTAACAGTGAATTGGTCTTTGCCATACCTTATGACCAAATTTTTGCGGGACAATGGAACGCCCATATGAAAATGTTACTACCGGACCACAGATTGGTTTTTGGCATGCAGGCCCAACCATGGGGAGGTTCTAGTTGTAACCCCCAGTTCATAGACAGCTATGCCCCAACTGACAATCGTTTATCAGATACCTGGTTAATGGGCGATCAGTTAAGTGCCTCTGACGGTAGCGTGGTCATGACCTTGGTAAAGGAAATGCCCAGTATTTACGATTGTGATTTTACAGATGGTTTTAGATGTGGCAAATATGAGATAGAACCTGGTGCTACCGGGGGGCTTAGTGTGGATTTTCCGTTTTTAAGATATACCGATGTATTGATGATGAAAGCCGAAGCATTACTTAGAACGGGCAGTAGCGATGAGGCCGCAACGATTGTTACCCAAGTGCGTGCACGATCGTTCAACGACCTGGCAGATGCAACCGTAACTGGCGCAGAACTGGAAGGCGATACAACCGTACAGTACGGAACCTTGGCTGAAGATGGCACTATTGCAGATGCCGGAGACCAAACTGCTATACCTTACGGACGATTTTTGGACGAATTGGGCTGGGAATTTGCCGGTGAGGCCAGAAGAAGGACAGATTTAATCAGATTTGGAGTTTACCAGACAAAAAGCTGGTACAATCATACACCAAAAGGTGAGTATACCACTTTATTTCCCATTGGTTTAGAGGAGTTGAACACCAACTCTAACTTAAACCAAAACCCAGGATATTAAAATAGCTTATTTGTTTGAGCTAGTTAGTGTGAGTAAGGAGAGCGAACGAAATATAGTTCGCTCTTTTTTTATTGGGCGATGAAAAATTATTACTTAGGTCCAATTTTAAAATCGAGAACGATACTGCGTTGGAGAACACCCTTTTAGCTCCTTGAACTTTCTGTTAAAATTGGCGATATTATTGAACCCACATTCTTCGGAAATCAACGAGATGGACAGTTCTGGCTTGTTGATAATTAGTTTGCAAGCATTCTCGATCCTTATTTCTATCAAAAATTGAAAAAAGGTCTTATTGGTACGTTTCTTAAAGTAGCGGCAAAAGGCATTACGGCTCATATTGGCAACGCTTGAAATTTCCTCAAGACTTATTGGCTCCCCAAATTGTTCCATGGCATATTTATAGACATTGTTCATTCGTTTTCCTTCATCGTCAGAGAAAGTTTTTTTGTACACAAATGATGACAATGGGACGGTCTTTGATCTGGTAACCAAACTCATAATATTCAAAAGCGTAGCAATCTGTTCTACTTTATTCTGCGAAGGCAGTTGATGAAACTTATCAATAATTTGCTCTGTATTGGACAGGACCCTCATTCCTAGCTCAGATTTCTTAAAGAATTCCTTGGTTAGGGAAAGGTCCGCTATTTCAAAAAAATCTTTACCAAAGGAGTGTAGGTCAAAAAAAAGCGTATGCATTTCAGATATGGGAGAAGCTACCGTATCACTTTTAAAAACATGGGGCACAAAACCTCCAATGATAAGAATATCATTGGGCTTGTATTCATTGATAGAATCGCCAACGATCAAAGTGCCTTCACCTTGGGGAATATAACTTATCTGTATTTCTCCATGCTGGTGAAGTTGATCATAAAATGCCTCTTCCCTATCCACTTGATAAACTAGGGCTTCATTTCTAGGCTTGGGTATTTTAAATGGGAGAACTTTCAAACTTTTTGGTTTTAGTTAATCAATTATAGCTAAGAGCGTTTTTAAAGACCTAAAAATCTACTTGAATTTACAATTTATGGGCTATTACCTATCTCAATTTTAAAATCAGTTTTAATTTTTAACACTCTTATGCACTAAATGTTCAATAATGCAATACAAGTAGGTGCTATACTACCACATTCTATTCAAAATTCACTTTTTTATTCCACATATCCAGTTTAAGGTTAATATAGTATCAGTATCTGTTAATATGAATTATTAAAAGGGGCAAGAATATCAATAGTTTTATTCAAGATTATTTAATGAAGTCGTATTAAAATAGTAGCGTGTATTTTATGCAGTTATTTAATTTTAAAACACACAGCTTTTACGGAATTCGGCTAAAAAATTATCATCTATTTGTAATCCCTAGAAATGAATACCATGAAAAGTGTATTTGACAAATTGATTAAAAAGAGTACGTTGGTTTATGTATACATTTCTGTATTTTTTCTGACTACTTTTTCAATAACAGCCCAGGATGGAAACCAAATTCTGGACGGTATTGGTGAAACCGGACTCATAGCTCGTTATCTGTTTGATGGGGATGCAAAAGATTGGTCAAGGAATAATTTACACGCTACCATTCAAGGATCCAATGCAACTTTTATTAAAGACGATAAATTTGGCAAAGTACTTTTATTAGCTGCCAATGGTAATAGCTTTATTTCCTTAAAACACGATGCAGTTGCTCAAGAGGCCTCTCTTAGTATTACCGGATGGGTAAACTTACACACCCCCAGGCTAGGCCAATTTCTTTTTGATTTTGGTAAAAATAACAGTTCCCATTTGTTTTTGGCGCCCACGGGAACTTTGGGTACGGAAGGGTTACAAAATGTACTTAGCACCCCTAATGGCCAAACGTACAAATTGGGAACACAGGCCTTGGAACCGGGGAAATGGTACCATATAGCTATGGTGATCAATACCCCTTCAAAAACAATGAGTACTTATGTTAATGGTAAGCTTGTAGAAGCTTCCAATAATGTAAATCTGATATTAGAGCAATTTTTTAATACTTCGGGCAATGAAAAAAATAAGCTATATATAGGTAAATCTATCTCTAATGAGGAATCTTATCTTTCTGGTTTGCTCCATGATTTTAGGATTTATCGTATTCCGTTAAGCAATAAACAAGTATCCAGAATCTATACAAATGCTTTAAAAAATGAAGCATCTGGTAACGGCACTAAAAAAGATAAAGAGGATGACCTTCAAAAATTTCCGGATACCGTTCCTCAACTTTATAACACTTTTTTGGAACACGTTGAAGATATCACTGTAGAAACCTTATTAGGACATTTACCACGTCTTCCCCGCTTTATTAAAGGCACGTATGCCAACAATATGCAGGGACCACCAGTTCGTGTACTTTGGCCAGCTCCAAAAAATAATACTCAAGTTCTACAACCTGGTACCTATGAAATCCTTGGCAGTATCCCCGGATCAACGATTAAAGCCAAAGCCCTTGTAACCGTTAAAGAACATAGTACTGCCAAAAGCCCTGAGCAAGTTTTGACCTCTTTTCCTTTGGAACATGTTTCCTTGGACAAGGACATGGACGGTAATGATACCAAATTCATAGAAAACAAGAACAAGTTTATACACACATTGGCTCAAACAAATCCAGACACTTTTCTATATATGTTTAGAAATGCATTTGGACAGACACAACCAGCCGGCGCCGAACCCTTAGGGGTTTGGGACAGCCAAGAGACTAAATTAAGGGGGCATGCCACCGGTCATTACCTTACTTCTATTGTCCAGGCGTATGCCAGCACAAGCTATGATAAGGAATTACAAAACAATTTTAGCCATAAGATGGAATATATGGTAAATACCTTGTATGAACTTTCACAAATGTCCGGACAACCAAAAGAAACTGGAGGTACATTTCAATCGGACCCCAACAAAGTACCCTTTGGACCCGGAAAGACAAGGTATGATTCTGACCTTCGGGAAAATGGCATACGAACAGATTATTGGAATTGGGGCAAAGGTTTTATCAGTGCCTACCCACCAGACCAATTTATCATGTTAGAAAATGGCGCAACCTATGGCACTAGTGATACTCAAATTTGGGCTCCGTATTACACCTTGCATAAAATTTTGGCCGGCCTCATGGATGTCTATGAAATCAGCGGTAATCAAAAAGCACTGGAGATTACCAAAGGTATGGGAAATTGGATTCATACCCGTTTAAGCAAACTGCCAAAAGCTACCCTGATAAAAATGTGGAATACTTACATAGCGGGCGAATACGGAGGAATGAACGAAGCTATGGCAAGGTTATATAAGCTTACCAACGATAGTAGGTACTTGGAAACTGCACAATTATTCGACAATATTAAAATGTTTTATGGGGATGCAGATCATACCCACGGCATTACTAAAAATGTGGATACTTTTCGTGGGCTACATGCTAACCAGCATATACCACAGATAATGGGCGCCTTGACCACGTATCATGCCTCTAAAGACCCTAAATACTACAGCGTAGCGGATAATTTTTGGTATAAAGCAACCAATGATTATATGTACAGCATTGGCGGCGTGGCCGGAGCTAGAAACCCAACCAATGCCGAGTGTTTTGTTGGAGAACCGGCCACCCTATATGAAAATGGTCTATCGTCAGGCGGGCAAAATGAAACCTGCGCTACCTATAACATGTTAAAATTATCCCGAAACCTTTTCTTTTTTGATGATAGAGCAGAATTTATGGACTATTATGAACGTGGACTCTACAATCATATTCTAGCCTCTGTAGCAGAGGACAGTCCTGCAAATACCTATCATGTGCCCTTAAGGCCAAGCTCATCAAAACATTTTGGCAATCCAGAAATGAAGGGCTTTACCTGTTGTAACGGTACGGCTTTGGAAAGTAATACAAAACTTCAGAACTCCATTTATTTTAAAGGTTTGGACAACCAAGCATTGTACGTTAACCTCTATGTGCCCTCAACTTTAAATTGGGTTGAAAAAAATATCAGTATTCAACAGATTACCAATTTTCCACATGAAGATAAAACCCGTTTAACCATAACTGGTAAAGGAAAGTTTGATCTTAAGGTACGGGTACCCCATTGGGCAACCAAAGGATTCTTCATTTCCATTAATGGCAAGCCCCATGAAGTTGTGGCATCCCCTGGAAGTTATGTAACCTTAAGCCGTAATTGGAAAAATGGTGATGTTGTAGAACTACAGATGCCCTTTCAATTTCATTTATCGCCTATAATGGATCAGCAAAATATAGCCAGTTTGTTCTATGGACCTATTCTTTTGGCAGCACAAGAAACCGAACCTAGAAAGGAATGGCGAAAAGTAACCTTGGACAAGGAAGATTTGGGCAAGACCATACAAGGAGACCCCAAGCAATTGGTGTTTACTATTGATGGTACTGTTTTTAAACCTTTTTACGAAACTTATGGTAGACATTCCGTTTATCTAGATGTCTCTCTAAAATAAAACTATACCAAGTAAGACCATTGGTTAACATCAACATTAATTTACCAAAACCACGTATATAATTATGTCTTTAGGCAATAACGATTTATAATAATTATGAAGAAGATGCATATGAAAATTTGGGTACTAGCAGGATTGTTTTTAAATACCATCTCCAGTTTGTCGGCTCAAAAAAGTTATTGGAGCAAAGTAGAGAAAAGGGAGTCCACACTAGGGGTTGCAGAAGTATTCCAAAAATTCAACACACCCCAATTTCAATTGAAATTAGTAAAGGCCTCACAAACCGTAGCCGCCTTAAGGCCTATGGACGAAATATCGTTTGATTACACCCCAGGAGAAAGGTTAGAGATCAGGGACAAGGACAGTCTTTACCATCTAGGGGACATCAACTTGAAAATCAAAACGTTAAATGGCAGTTGGAAAACATACTCCACGGCCTATAACAGGTCTGCTGTTACCCCGCTGAAAACTCAAGACAATATATTGGCAGCTGCAGACTTGTCCAATACCTTACCAAAAGACATACCGGTATCCATTGCACGTTATTATGAATTGGACAATGACCAATTGGTCATGCGTTTTAAAATTACAAATACCCAAAACGTCCCCATAGAAATAGGCGCTTTAGGTGTTCCTATGATCTTCAACAATATTCTGGAAGGCAAATCGCTTACAGAGGCCCACAAGCAAAATGTATTCTTTGACCCTTATATTGGTAAAGATGCTGGATATTTAGAGGTTAAACGATTAAGTGGAAAAGGTCCTGCTTTACTAGTCATACCTAAAGAAAATATGGCTTTTGAGGCCTATAGACCATTAATGGACGACCCCACACCAAAGAGTATTGTCTTTGAAGGTTTTCATGAATGGATGGTGCACAGTAAGGCTTATACGGAAAATGAATGGAAGGGAGTAGAGCAATGGAACCAGCCTACTTCACTTATCCTTCAACCTAATGAGTCAAAGAATTATTCCCTAAAATTTGTTCTTTCTAAAGGAGTACAGCAAATACAGGAAACCTTGGTAAAAGAAGAACGGCCCGTTGCCATAGGAGTTCCCGGTTATGTAATTCCTAAAGATGTAAAAGCAAGTCTTTTCATAAATTATAATAGTGAAGTAACATCTATTGATGTTTACCCAAAAGGTGCTTTAAAAATTAAGGAAGACGGAACAACCACTTCTGGTCTAAAAAAATACATCATCTCTGGAAATGAATGGGGAAGGGCAAGATTGACCCTCACATATAATGACGGTCTAGAACAGACAATAAATTACAAGGTCATTAAACCAGAGGCTGAAGTAATCAAGGACTTTGGGAACTTCTTGACCACGGAACAATGGTTTAATGATCCCAATGATCCTTTTGGCAGAAGTCCTTCTGCCATAACTTATGATTATGAAAAAAAGGAACAGGTTACCCAAGACGGCAGGGTATGGATCAGTGGCTTAAGTGATGAAGGTGGTGCCGGGAGCTGGCTTGCGGCAATTATGAAACAATTGGTACAACCCAATAAAGGAGAAATTCAAAAACTGCAAGATTTTATTGACCATGTACTGTGGGGAAATATTCAATACAGTGAAGGTGAACACAAATATGGTGTCAAAAAAAGCCTTTTTTATTATGAACCGGATTCTTTGCCAAAAGGCACCTATGACAAAAATATTGATTATACCACCTGGGCAGCTTGGGACCATAAGCATGCCAATGATCGTGGAAGATCGTTTAATTATCCGCATGTAGCCGCCTCGTATTGGGTTATGTACCGCTTAGCGCGATACCATAACGGACTGGTAGATAATAAAAATTGGGATTGGTATTTAAAAAATGCATACCATACTATTGTTGCCATGATGGAACAAGCTCCGTACTATGCTCAGTTTGGACAAATGGAAGGCTCTGTGTTCTTGTCCATCCTTAAAGATTTACAACACGAAAATTTTAATGAATTTGCTACCGATCTGGAAGCAAGAATGAAAAAACGTGCCGATCACTGGAAAGCACTTGATTATCCCTTTGGAAGTGAAATGCCTTGGGATTCCACAGGACAGGAAGAGGTATATACTTGGACAGATTATTTTGGTTACGAGCATAAAGCCAATATCACCTTAAATGCCATACTGGCTTATATGCCTACCATGCCCCATTGGGCCTATAATGGAAATGCAAGAAGATATTGGGATTTTCTCTATGGTGGAAAGGCCGGGGAAACCTCCAGGGTAGAGCGACAAATACATCACTATGGTTCTGGTATAAACGCAATTCCCGTACTTAAACAATACCGAAAAACCCCTGATTTTTATTTACTTCAAGTGGGCTATGGTGGTCTCATGGGCAGTATTTCCAATATTACTCAAGATGGTTTTGGACCCGCAGCTTTCCATTCATATCCTTCCTTATTGAAAATAGATGGCATATCCGGTGATTACGGCTCAGGATTTTATGGCTATGCGGTAAACTCGGCAACATACATCACTGAACATGAGCAATTGGGTTGGCTGGCATTTGGTGGCAATTTATCACAAAAGGATGGGCTTATAGAAGTTGTACCTACCACTGCGGCAAAATCCAAGATCTATTTGACATCCAAAAAATTATGGTTAACCTTAGATGCGGGGACTTTTAACAAAATAACCTACAACACTACTACCGGGGAAGTTACCTTAGTTTTAGGCCCTAAGACAACACATACTCCAAAAGCGTATTTAAGAATTGACGGCCCTGTACAGTTGCCATTTAATAAGGTTAGAAATGCTTATGAGATTGTATTGGATAAAAAAGAGAAAAAAATCACCTTTTAAGCCAATAATAAATTGTTGATCGGTAGTGATTTTAGTTAAATATTGAATTGTAAAACCTATCCCATAAAAAAGGCTTCCAGAATTGGAAGCCTTTTTTCTTATTGGCCATAATGGCCTTCCCAAAGACCGTAAGTGCCAAAATGAATTAGCTATTTGCTTCTGCCTTGTTTAAAGGTGAATGATGCTCATGAACCAATTTCCAACCATTCTCTGTTTTTACAAATAATAGCGTAAGTTGATCATTAACTACCACAAGGTCTTCTCCAAATTTAAAATGAAAATCAGAATGAAAGGTTACATTGGCAACATCGCCATAAACTGCAATCTTTAAGTCATTTGAATCGAATTTTACCACTTCGGTTACAGAGCTAAAAATATTTCGTTCGTATGTTTCATTAGCTTCACCACCATTGCGTAGTTCTCCATTTTTGAATTCTGTAAACTTTGGACTGTAGGCGTGTAGAGAAATAAGCCCATCAATATCTCCTTCTTTAATACTTTGAACAATTGCCTCATAGGTTTCCATTACTTCCTGTTTTGCTTCAGGAAATTCATCATTTATCAAATCAATTTTCACTTCTACAGTTTCCTCTTTTTTTTCCTCTTGTTTGCATCCTGTAATTAAAATTCCAAATAATAATATCCATAATATTGTTTTGTATGCTTTCATAATTTCAATGGTCTTAAATGATTTATATTCTATTTTGATGGTGATTTTTAGGCATAGCGCTCCTGTAGCAAAAGAGATTGGAATTTTTCAAAATCTACTTACTAAAGTAAAGTCACTAAAATTGAGCGAGAAAAAATGGAGCTATGGAACAGGGGTAAGAACCCATTACTCCGGTTTTATATTTTGGTTCATATGAAAAAAGTTATCTGGGTCGTATTTTTTCTTTATTTTACGAAGTCTATCAAAATTAACCCCATAACTTTCTTTAACCCGGGCTTGATCATCTTGCATCATAAAATTGACATACCCACCGCCAAGAGCATAGGGCTTCATTGCTTCATTATAACCTTTACTCCATTTGGTAATTTTATCGGCTTCTGCGGGGTCAGGAGAAACCCCCACGATTACTTGTGCCCACCGTGCGCCACGATTTGCCCAAGCGGTATCCTCCTGTGCAGTTTCATGAACTTTTCCATCAATGGGATAAAGGTGCATGGTAGAAAACATCGTCGGCAATTGGGATCCGTGTTTTATATGCTCTTGAATGCACTGGTCTGTCAACTCATCGAAGTAGTTACCTTTCCAATACCATTGATATCCTGGCGGATATAATTCATCGAACATACCATTAAGGGCGGGCATAGGAAGCTCGGTTACAAAGTCCAAAATAGGTGGGCCAAAGGCACGGATGGGATTGAAGGCCTCTGCTGCTTTTTCCATATCACCGGTGAAACACCACACTATGCCGCAGACTTTTTTCATGTGCAAATGTTCCGGAAAAGGTTCCGCGGGCGGTACAGTTAAAAATGCAAAAAATCCGTAGAGGTCGTTAGTAGCGTTCTTGGTAATTTTATCATAGAACTTCATGACTTCTTCTGCCTGTTCTAATGGCCAGAACATAGGCCCTGCATTTACATTCTTTATTGGAATCAAATTAAAGGTAAAAGAAACTACGACCCCAAAATTACCGCCACCGCCACGAAGGGCCCAAAAAAGGTCGGGATTTTTAGAAGCGTTAGTGGTCATCAGCTCCCCCGATGCCAATACCACTTCGGCCTCCAAAAGATTATCTATGGCCAGACCACCCTTACGGCTTAAATAGCCCAACCCGCCCCCAAGGGTCAGGCCAGCTATGCCTGTTGTACTATTTATGCCCACTGGCAGGGCCAGACCATGCTCGTGAGTGGCCTTATCCAAATCGTGTAGCGTATTCCCAGGTTCTACGACCGCTTTTTTTTCGCCTGGATTTATTTTTATTGATTTCATTTCAGAGAGGTCAATGACCAAACCATCGTTTACCAAGGACAAGCCTGCCCCATTGTGACCTCCGCTGCGAATAGAAATCTCCAAATTGTTCTTCCGTGCAATTTTGACCGCCTGTACTACATCTTCTTTATCCTTGCATTTAAGAATGATTGCCGGCCGCTTATCTATCATTGCATTATAAATAGCTCTGGCTTCATCATAGCTATGATCTTGGGGAAGGATTACCTGCCCCTGGGTGTTGTTCCGCAACTCTTCAATCAATTTTTCCATAATGTTTTATTTTTCTTTCTGCATTTCGGCTACCTTATTAACTACAAAGGTGTTGAGTTCACTCATTTCTTTCTCTGGGCTGAAGTCGATAATCCTGGCATCCTCATCAACAATAAGTGTATGCCCTGGTGGCATATAAAAAACTTCTCCCGCCAAAACAGTTATGGTCTTTTTATCTGAATTAATGATTCGTATTTTGCCTTTTTCCAAATAACCCCAATGTGGCACTTGGCACAAATCGTCTTTTAGTCCTTTTAAGATAGGGGAGAAATCGGTGCCTGCCTTGGGTTCGTTTATGGCAACTGTCATTCCTCCCCAACCATTGACCATGTTGATAATGTTCCCCTTAGGAAAATCGTCTTTTGAAATATGTGTTTCACCTTTTACCTCATTCGTACGTAGAACTACTTCTTGGGAAGTCATCTTTTGTACGGTCAGAAATGTAAGTGTGAAAGTCGTAACGATTATCCATAATGCTTTTTTGTTTTTCCTTGATTTCATTTTTTCTTGTTTTAGTGATGGACTTTAATTGGAAACCTTGAACTAGCAATAGTGAAATTGAAAGGGTATTTTCCAATTATTACATGGTGTAAAACTAAAGGTATATCGAAACTCAAGTTGTAAGTTTTGTTCCAAAAGCTGAAACAATTTAGACATGGAGGATGTAAAACGTATGTTTTTTTGGTTACCTGGATATGGACTTACCAATCACGGTCGGGAGTATATTATACCTTTTTCGAAACACTCTTGTAAAATAGGTTGGACTATTGAAACCTGAATCATATGCCACCTCGGAAACCGTTTTATTTCCTGTTTTTAAGGCTTTTGCAGCATGTATCAAACGTAATTCGGACAACAATTTATTGGGAGGAATTCCGACAAGAGCGGAAATTTTTCGATAGGCTTGGGTCTTACTCAACCCTAGTTCATTGCTAAGGTCATCACTCTTAAAAGCTGAATTGATTAGATTTTTCTGAAGAACTTCATCCAATTTTTCAATTTCTTTGTAAGATGCCACATCTAGAATAGTTACAGGTTCAGTATCAATTTTGGAAAATTCTTTGCTGTGTGAAGCAGAAAGTTTTGTTTCCAAATCCATAAATATTCCTTTTTGAAAACCTAATCTTGACATCACATTTACTCTACTTTTAGTTTCTTCGAATAAATTTTCACCTTGCTCATCAACTGGTCTTCCTGTCGCTAAAGCTATACTGTATAAAGAGTTTTGGTCAGAAGATTCAAAGTGCCTTGATATTTGCTGCGCACAATCTAAGGCATCAATTGCATCAATAAAAGAAGCCATATACTTTTCGCTCGGAACCTTAATTACACTACCATTACAGTTTTTAATAAAATCAATTATTTTGGAACCTATCATTTTTTGATTTTCCATTAGGTCCAAAAAGTCGACCAATAAAATCGTACGAAAACCACTGTCGATTTCTCCTGTTAGCGTCAAAGCCAAATCCTGCTCATTTTGGCCTCCCTCTCCCATATAGGGAAGAAATTCATGCTCTCGTGATACTTCAATAACATTGCACGCTCCAAGTCCATGAGCCTCTTTATGGCTCTCGACACATGATTCTCTATCAGGACTTTCAATCAAGCAAAAAGCTGTTTTGTTGGGAAGATTTAAATAATATTTCTTATAAATCAATCCGTGTTTATTTTGCACGGCCACATCTCTCAAGTGAGCTTTGTACATATCGTCTTCAGTAATAGCATCTGAATCGATTTTGTGGAAGTCCATGAATAATGGCATACTTAAGGTGTTATGATTTTTTGCGCCCTGTAATAATAGCTTGACACAGAACAATATACGAATTATATTAAGACAGATTTTCTAAGCAAATAGTAAGTTCTTTTTGGTTTGGTTTTGAACAAGTAACTTTTGTCTTTAATGTAGTAATCGACATAAAATTTATCCAAGATTTTATCCGTCCTATAATACAGTCTTTTTTTACGGAACCACTAATCAAATATGCATAACATTTTCGGAGAGCATTCCATTTCTAATTTCTTTTAATAGTTTGGTTAATTAACCTTTTATAGGACTTAGATTCCTAAATCTAATATTGAAGTTAAAGAATACTATGGATGTGATACTTTTTCAAAAAAACTACACTGCGAAGGGTAAAAAAACATCAAAATAGACTAATCTGTATCAAATATTACCAAGCTTAATTTAAAACCTATTTTGCGTGCAAATGAAAAAAGCTTCAAAAGTCAAAAACTCTTGAAATCCTATAAAACTTAGTGGAGAATACCGGATTCGAACCGGTGACCTTCCCGAATGCCTTCGGGACGCTCTATGCTTTCTTATCTGTTAAAATTAAATACTCGATATATTTTCGGCTTTTCTTCTTTTTTATTAAAAGCTCAAAAGAAGTAGCTTCAGTTCGCGTTTCAAAATTACATTGCCATTTTAAAACCCAGTCCTTTGCCTTTTTGGTATAAGTAGATCCATTTCCTTTAATATGACGTTCAAGTCGTTTTTCAATATTTTCTGTACTACCAATGTAGTAGCGATCAAGTATCTGACTATATATAATATAAGTAGTGAATGGCATTTTTAAAAATAATCAAAATAAAAAAGGCTTCCAAAATGAAAACCTTTTAAGTGGAGAATACCGGATTCGAACCGGTGACCTTCCCGAAAGCTTTCGGGACGCTCTATTCTTTAACTATCTGATTGATTTAGTACGATAATTAATCGCTTAATTGCTATAAATAAAAAAAGCTTCCAAAATGGAAGCTTTAAGTGGAGAATACCGGATTCGAACCGGTGACCTCTTGCCTGCCAGGCAAGCGCTCTAGCCAACTGAGCTAATCCCCCAATTTTTAGAACGGATCAAAGGAAATACTTTTTAACAACCTATCAAAATACTATCTAATCTTTCTTTACACTAAGCACCAATACTGGCACAGGAGCATAAAATTCGGCCTTTGAAATGGTACTTTTCTCCCATAACTTTTTAAAGAAGCCTCTTTTTCTTCTAAATACACATAACAAATCTGGATGTTGTGCTTGAAAATGTTCCAAAACTCCTAAATATGTTGTTTGGTTTTGGGTAAACGTCATTTGGGCACTAATATCCATCAAAGCGGTATTTACCTTAAGGTCATCATCTGAATAGCCCGGGGTTTTTACCAATAAAAGGTTAACCTCAGAATTATGCTTTTTCTTGATATCAATCAATGGATCTAGAATACGTTTTCTTTTCAGTATACCAGATTTAAATGCCACCAACACTGTCTTGAATTTTTTATAGGTAGTACCCTTAGGAACAATAAGGGTAGGGATATTGGTTCTTTTGATAATGGTTCCAGAGGTATGGCCCAAATAATATTCTTCCTGTACATCATTACTTCGTGGGGCCAAGATAATAAGATCAATTCCTAATTCTTTATCCAATTCCTTTAAGCCATCTGCCAACTCCCCATTGAAATTAACGATCTTCACCTCATTACCGCCAACTTTTACCTGCCCAACGATATCCTTTAATCGTTCCCTACTGTTTTCCGCAATTTTTTGAGATATATTGGTTAGTGTACCTGTTTTTCCAGTAACGTTAAAAACCTCCATTACAAATATTTGGGCATTAAAATCACTGGCAAAATCTACTGCATATTGCAATGTTTCATGTGCGTCCGTAGAGGTTCCAATTGGTACAAGAATGTTCATCATATTAAAGTATTGTTGTTTATTACCCTAAATTTACAATTTATATAAATCGGTTTTATGATTGATTTGGCAAAGTTATCGGAATTACATGAAATTTTACAAGTAACGGATGACTGTAGAATTGCCATGGAAAAAAAAGGTATTTATCAATGGACTACCGCATACCCATCACGAAAAGCCTTTAAAAATGATATTGAACGTAAGGAACTATACGTCCTAAAAAATAACCTTACCATAATTGGTTGTGTAGTTCTATCTACACATATGGATGTTGAATATACACCGGTATCTTGGTTAACACCCAATACTGCAAACTATTATGTTCATAGGTTAGCCGTACATCCCAATTTTCAAGGTAAAGGTTACGCCCAGCGCCTTATGGACTTTGCGGAAGATTTTGCCCTGAAAAACAAGGCCATTTCCATTAGGTTGGATACCTTTAGCCAAAACAAAAGAAATCAAAAATTTTACGAGCAACGTGGGTATGTTAAATTAGGGGATATCTTTTTTCCCAACCAAAGCGAACATCCTTTTCACTGCTATGAACTTGTACTTTAGAACCCATATTTTTTGAACACTACGGTTAATTTTAAATCCATAAACGCCTTGGCCATACCCGCTACCATTGCCGGTATTGCAGAACCTCTATTGTCTATTACCGATACCGCTATTGTGGGCAACATACCTGTTGATGGACTAGAATCCTTAGCAGCGGCAGGCATTGTGGGCTCCTTTCTCTCCATGCTTATTTGGGTTTTGGGCCAGACCCGTAGTGCTATTTCCGCCATTATTTCACAATACTTGGGTGCCGGTAAATTAGAGGAGGTTAAAACCCTGCCCGCACAGGCCATTTATCTCAATATTACCCTTAGTATTGTCATACTGCTTTCTACCGTTTTTGTAATTCAGGAAATTTTTGAGTTGTTAAACGCCTCGGGGAAAATATTGCAATATTGTATTAGCTATTACTCCATTCGTGTTTGGGGCTTTCCGTTGACCTTGTTCGTTTTTGCCGTTATGGGAATTTTTAGAGGCTTGCAGAATACGTACTGGCCCATGGTCATTGCCATTACGGGAGCGGTATTAAATGTAATTTTCGACTTTGCCTTTGTATACGGAATTGATGGGTTTATACCGGCCATGTACTTGGACGGTGCAGCTTATGCCAGTTTATTGGCACAAAGTATTATGGCGATCATGGCATTTTACTTGCTATGGACAAAGACCGATATTAGCCTGAAATTAAAATTACCCATTCACCCAGAACTTGGGCGACTGGTAGTCATGAGCTTAAATCTTTTTGTTCGTGCAATAGCATTGAACACAGCGCTTATCCTTGCCGTTAGGGAAGCAACGGCCCTTGGCGACAAATATATTGGCGCACATACCATTGCCATTAACCTTTGGCTATTCTCCGCTTTTTTTATTGATGGGTTTGGCGCTGCCGGCAACATTATGGGCGGTAGGTTATTAGGAGAAAAAAATTATGATGCCCTCTGGTTATTGGCAAAAAAAATTACCAAATACGGACTCATAGTCAGTTTGGTAATTATGGTATTTGCCGGCATATTTTACAAGCCCTTGGGTAGTCTTTTCTCTAACGAAAGTTTAGTGCTGTCTACCTTCTACGCCATTTTTTATATCATAATTTTAGGGCTGCCCATTAATACTATTGCCTTTGTGCTAGACGGGGTATTTAAAGGTTTGGGTGAGATGAAGTATTTACGCAACACCCTGCTCGTAGCTACCTTTTTAGGATTTGTACCCATGCTTTACCTAGGAAAATATATGAATTGGGGACTAACCGGAATCTGGCTTGCATTTACCGTTTGGATGCTTATACGAGGCGGTGCCTTGGTTTGGAAGTTCAGAAACAAGTTTAAACCTTTACTACAAAATCCGTAATTTTATAACAAAGAAAATGCTATGGTCACTACACGAAAAAATGGAAGTTTATATACACGTATAAACGGTAAGGTTGCCGAAGTGGAATTTGGCCACCCGGCCAGTAATTCATTTGTTTCCGAGTTGTTGGAACGCCTAACCGATACCATCAACGAGCTTTCAGAAAATGATGGTATTTCCGTAATTCTTTTAAAATCTGAAGGTGAAAAAGCGTTCTGTGCCGGTGCTTCTTTTGATGAGTTGTTGGAAGTGTCCAACTTAGAAGAAGGAAAAGCTTTTTTTAGTGGTTTTGCACATGTTATAAACGCTATGCGTACCTGTAAAAAAATTATAGTTGGCCGTGTTCATGGTAAGACCGTAGGCGGTGGTGTTGGTTTGGCAGCAGCTTGCGATTATGTTTTTGCCAATGTAGACTCCTCCATAAAACTATCGGAATTAAGTATTGGTATTGCCCCTTTGGTAATTGCCCCGGCTGTAGAACGTAAAATTGGCAAAGCAGCCCTGGCAGAACTATCATTGGCCCCAACAGAATGGAAAAATGCGTATTGGGCCCAAGAGAAAGGTTTGTTTTCCAAGGTGTATGAAACCGCCCAAGAAATGGACAAGGAACTGGATTTTTATATTCATAAATTGGCCAGCTATCACCCAGATGCTTTAACGGAATGGAAAAAAGTTTTGTGGGAAGGAACCGATCATTGGAATACGCTTTTAACAGATCGTGCTGCCATTACGGGTAAATTAGTGCTATCGGATTTTACCGTTAAAGCCTTGTCAAAATTTAAAAAATAAACAATAAGCACCTAGTGCCTTCGTTATTTTCCTAAACAATTCTTTCTCATGGAAATTTTTCAATTATTAAACGGAAACCTTGTTTTTCCCATCTTGGCCCTATTAGTGGTTGTTATCTATTTTGTAAATAAGATACGTGCCAACAAAAAATTTAAAAGGTAACAGTACGCAACTTTTTTAAAGCAGCCGCATCTTTAATAAAAAGTTGATAATGGTCTATAAATTCATAGTTACTGCTTTATTCATTTTCGCAGCGTCCTGCTCCAATACAGATGATGCCATATTTCAAGATTGTAGTACGCCCATTGCATGCACTCAAAATTTTGTGATAATAAGTGTTACTGTAAAAGATGCGTCTGGTGTTGCTATACCGCTAGATAGTTTTAAGGTAGTGGACACCAAAACAGGAGAGGATATTACCTTAGTTGAAAATACCGCAGATTTTGAAACGTATAAAAAAGATGGATATTACCCCATTTTTAGTGATGCCTACAGACTTGATTATCAAAACAAGACCACTACCATTGCCTTTACTGGATATCAATCTGATAACGAAGTCGTAAAAGAAACATTTGAGGTTGGTGCAGATTGCTGTCATGTACTTCTAAAATCTGGCAATACGGATATAGTCATTGACTAGTTCTAAACTATAATTGCTTTTAAAGATTCCCTACCTTTGCCTTTTAATAATAGGCTATGAGCAACATACGTATAACCAAACAGTTTAATTTTGAAACAGGTCATGCGCTTTTTGGCTATGATGGTAAATGTAGAAATGTACATGGCCACAGTTATAAACTTTCCGTAACCGTCATAGGCACGCCCATAACAGATACTACACATGTTAAATTAGGGATGGTTATTGATTTTGGCGACCTTAAAAAAATTGTTAAGGAAGAAATTGTGGACAAATTTGACCATGCTACCGTTTTTAACAAAAACACCCCTCATGTAGAATTGGCCAAAGAATTAACTGACCGTGGGCATAACGTAATTTTGGCCGATTACCAGCCTACCAGTGAAAATATGGTGATCGACTTTGCTGCAAAGATTAAATCCAGACTTCCTGAAAATATTTCATTATTCTCTTTAAAATTACAGGAAACCGATACCTCTTTTGCAGAGTGGTACGCTAGTGACAATTAAGTTCATAAAAACTTTACACTTCAAATTCTTTTCATCATAAAAAATTGCTTTATTTTGAGGGTAATTCCTTAATATACAGCAACATGACAAAGCATCATATTTACTGGTGGAATCTTGAAAACCTGTTCGATGTAGAAAATTCGCCGCGTAGAAGTGCCTTTTTAAATGACCATTTGGGTAACGAACTTAACGGGTGGAATGCATCTATTCTTGACCAAAAAATAGCCAATCTTACGGCGGTAATCTCTAAATTCAATAACAGCAAGGGACCGGATATCCTAGGAGTTTGTGAGGTAGAAAACGAACATGTCATTAAACTGCTGATTACGGCCATGGGTAATGCCCTAAATAAAACGTATGGCTTTGTTATTTCTGAAGGAGACGATAAACGTGGTATTGATACCGCCCTTATTTATGATAAAGCAAAATACGGCCCCGAACAACAAACCTTTAGTCTACGTATCATTAAAAGAAACAGCACTAGAGATTTGTTTCAAGTTCATATCAATACCAATAATGGAAATAAGCTCATCTGTATTTTAAACCATTGGCCTTCTAGGTCCGGGGGAGAGTTGACCAGTGAGCCTTTTAGAATAATGGTCGCCGAAAACCTATCTTACTGGATCGAAAGAATTTATGAAGAACAGGGTAAAGATGCCAATATTCTACTTATGGGTGATTTTAATGACAACCCCTACAACAAGAGTATTACAGATTATTTAATGGCCATCAATAATAAAGCATTGGTCAAAAGCAACAGAGTGCGTTTAAAGTATTTCTATAACCTAATGCACCGCTTTTTAGATGCACAGATCGGTACATTCGTTTTTGGGAACACCTACAATATGTTAGACCAGTTTATGATCTCTAAAAGCATTTTATCGGAAAAGTCTGAACTTCCTTTTAAATTAAGTACCGTAGAGATTATTGCCTATCCTGAGCTTACTTCTGGATCTTATCAAAAACCAGTACGTTTTGGTAGGCCAAACTCATCTACCTTTAATCTAAATGGATATAGCGATCACCTGCCCATAAAGGTTGTGCTGAACGAAAAAGATGCACCGGCATAAATCAAGTTTATAAAAGAACCCACTTACTTATTTTGACCCAGGTATTCCTTAGGTACGCCAAACTGTTATTATATTTACATCCTGATGACGAATATTGAACTTCCGGCAGGGAAAAAAGTATATTTTGCCAGTGACAACCACCTTGGTGCACCTACAATGCAGGAAAGCAAGGTAAGGGAACTGAAATTTGTTACGTGGTTAAACACCATAAAAGCTGATGCTGGGGTAATTTTTCTCATGGGTGATTTGTTCGATTTCTGGTTTGAATACAAAACCGTTATCCCAAAAGGATTTACCAGAACCCTAGGAAAGCTAGCAGAATTGTCTGATGCAGGAATACAAATACACTACTTTGTGGGCAACCATGATCTTTGGATGAACGGCTATTTTGAAGAAGAACTGAACATACCTGTCTACCATACCCCACAGCAATACCAAATAAACAACACATCATTCTTTATTGGACATGGAGATGGCTTAGGGCCACATGATAAAGGGTACAAAAGAATGAAAAAATTATTTACCAACCCTATTGCCAAATGGTGCTTTAGATGGTTGCATCCAGATATTGGTGTACGCTTGGCGCAATACTTTTCGGTAAAAAACAAATTAATTTCCGGCGATGACGATGCAAAATATTTAGGAGATGATAAGGAATGGCTCGTTCAATATGCTCATAGAAAACTAGAACAACGTCATTACGACCATTTTGTTTTTGGACACCGTCACCTTCCTTTGGAAATCAAATTAAATGAAACCTCTAAATATACCAACCTTGGGGACTGGGTCAATTTTTATACTTATGCGGTATTTGACGGCAAGCAACTTTCTCTGAAAAACTATGGAGAATAGGCCATTGTAAAATCAAGATTTACATACAGACTACAAGTAGTACTTTTCTTACAACATATTCTTACACGTTCACAACAATACTTTTAGGAAAATAAATCTTTCCGATAAATTTACAGTGTTGTTAGTTAAGTAATTATGTTCCAAATCTAATTATTACCTACATATCCCCCCGTTTAAGACCCCAAATCTTAAATATTACCTACACAAAAGATTAGCCCCTATTTTAGGGGCTTTCTTTTATTTTCAAATTATCTGTTCCGAAATAAATTTACCTCCAGATTTTAAGTGTTCTCCATAAAATCGCTTCCTATTAGAGAAAACATGGAATTGCAGTTTCCACAACAATTACCACTATTTTTATTCCTACAATATTACAAATAAATACCACTTTAAATTTTTAAACCATATGTAATACTTTTCTTACAACATAATTTAAGCAGTTCACAACAATAGTTTCTAAAAACTGCATCAACCAAATATCTTTACAGTGTTGTTAGTTTAATGGTTGATTCCCAAATCTTCACTTACCTACAAGTTCCCCCGCTTAAGTACCCAAATCTTGAGCATAACCTACAATAAAAAAAGCCCTCTAATGAGGGCTTTTTTTGTACATGATCATCTCCTGTTTATTTTTCATGTTCATCTATATCTTTTTGCAAGTCTAACTTACGGAATCCAGGTGATACCAATGCTGTAATACCCACGGTAAGCAAGGTCATGGTACCGCCAAATACCACTGCGGTTACCGTTCCCATTAGCTTTGCCGTAACGCCACTTTCAAATGCACCGAGCTCATTTGAAGACCCCACGAACATAGAGTTTACTGAGGCTACACGTCCTCGCATGTTATCCGGTGTCTTTAATTGCAAAATGGTCTGTCGTATGATCATGGACACACCATCTACCGCACCACTTAAAAAGAGGGCAATTACAGATAACCAGAAATAGGTAGATAAACCGAACACGATCATACATACCCCAAATACAAATACTGCCAGTAACAACTTTTTTCCTGCGTTCCTGTGTAACGGAAATCTTGTTGAGCCTAACATTGTAATGGCCGCACCTACAGCCGGAGCCGCCCTAAGTATACCAAAACCTTCTGATCCTACATGAAGAATATCTTGTGCAAAAATGGGCAATAATGCAATAGCACCACCAAATAGTACCGCTATCATATCTAAGGTCAAAGCACCTAAAACCGCTCTGGTCTTAAAAACAAATGTTAGCCCTTCTCTTAAACTTTGAAAAACGGGTTCACCGATTTTAGGGTTAAGAATAGGCTTTTTTGAAATATTAAATAGGGCGGTTAACGCCAATAATGAAAAGCCGAAGATAACGCACATAGACCAGTGCACGCCAATTAAACTAATGGAAAAGCCCGCTAATGCCGGACCTAATACCGAGGCCATTTGCCATGTTGTACTGCTCCAAGTAGCGGCATTTGGATATATTTTTTTTGGAACGATCAACGCTATTAACGAGAATATTGTGGGGCCTAAAAACGCACGTACCAAACCGCCACAAAAGACCAATGCATAAATTCCATAAAGTATGGTTTTGGTTTCGCAGCTTTCCAATACTGAGGGCAGACTTAACATAAAAAGTCCGAAGCTAATTACCGAGAAACCAAATATGCACTTTACCAATAAATTGCGCTTCTCTTTCTGGTCTACAATATGACCGGCAAAAAGTGCCATACTTACCGCGGGTATTACTTCCATTAAACCAATAATGCCCAAGGACAACGGATCTTTGGTCATGGTATATACCTGCCATTCTATAACTATGAACTGCATAGACCAGGCAAAAACCATGGCAAACCGAACTAGAAGAAAAATATTAAACTCCTTAAATCTTAAGGCTGCATAGGGATCATTTACGCTCATAGAGAAATCGGTAAATTGAGGTCAAAGATATTTAATAATAGATTGGGCAAAACAAGATTTGACAACAAAAAATTGTTTTCTCAAATACGTAATTCTTATTACCTATTAATCAATACCCAATTCTCCAAAATACGAATCTAGTTCAAGCCTGAACATGGTACCGTTTATTAAGTCCCTTATCTCAATTGCTTCTTGATAACTAACTGCAAACGAAATTTGATGCGCTGGAGAATTTAAAAGCAATGAACGGCAGGTTTCTTTTGATTTACAATCACCACATAGGTGACCTTTTCCGTTTTCTATGGTATTGGCAATGCATTTTGAAAAATAACGTAGTTCGCTACTTGTAAGCAGCAAACCAATATCCCTGAAAATCACCTGAACTTTATTTGATTCACTAGGTTTATCACGTTTCCACTGAAACGCTATGCCAAAATCGTTCTGATAAATAGGATGAATATCGTTCATAAGATGTAAATATTTATATAAATATATGAATCTTATTTAGAACAATTATAAATAACAATGTTAAATGGTGATTTCTATCTGATTTCCTTCTGGGTCCAAGACCACACTTTCGTAATAACCGTCACCCGTAGTTCTTGGTTCGCCCGCAATTGTGAATCCGTCTACTCTCAACTTTTCTGTTAGTAGATCTACTTGTGCTTTTGACCCGGTGGACATAGCAAAATGAATCAATCCGGTATGCTCCTTTGTATAGTTTGATTTATTAATGGAAGGGGTATGCATGATTTCTAATCGGGCTCCCTCTGCAAAACTTAAAAAATAAGAGGTAAATTCTTTAGTGGGATTATGATACTTTTCTCCGGCAACTGCATTGAAATAGGTTACATAAAACTTACGCATTTCCTCCAAGTTCGTCACCCAAATAGCGATGTGTTCTATTCTCATTGAATATCCTTTAATTTTAATTGAAGGTTAACATTGCCCTGCCATTCGTTTTCATCTATAGAAAAGACCGCATTAAATGGTTTTCTACCGGTAACCTTTGATAGTTTATTACCCATATTAAACCCAATACCATCAATTTTATGACTGCCCTGTTGTACAACAGCTAATTTTAAATGTGCCTCATCTTTGCCCACACCTTTTGCATAACCAGTATCTTGTAGGTTCTCTGCCATGAATACGGGCGACATGTTACCCGGACCAAAAGGGGCGAACTGTTTTAATATCCGCATCAACTTTGGGTTAATATCCTTTAATTCAATTACAGCATCAATGGTAATTTCAGGTATCAACATTTGTGGATCAATAGTTTCCTTGACCACTTTTTCAAATTGATGTTTAAAATTATGGTATTGCTCTTCCAATAAGGTTAAGCCCGCCGCATATTTATGACCACCAAACTGTTCTATATAATCCGCGCATCCTTCCAAGGCATTGTACACATCAAAACCTTTAACTGATCGTGCCGATGCTGCCAGTTTATCCCCGCTCTTGGTAAAAACCAAGGTTGGCCTATAATAGGTTTCCGTGAGTCTAGATGCTACAATTCCTATAACACCTTTGTGCCAAGTATCTTTATATACAACAGAAGTGAATCCTTCTTGTTCTTGGTTTTCCTGAATTTGACCAAGCGCCTCTATCGTAATTTTTTGATCCAGACCTCTTCTATCCGCATTGAACTTTTCTATTTCAGAAGCAAATTTTAAGGCTTCGTCCATATTGGTTTCAGTCAAAAGATTTACGGCATGCTGACCGTGTTTCATTCTACCCGCTGCATTTATTCTTGGTGCAATGATGAACACTACATCGGTAATGGTCAGTTCTTTTTTATTGATTTGATCAATTATAGCTTTAAAACCGGTTCTAGGTTGTTGATTGATAACCTGTAAGCCATAAAAAGCCAGAATTCGATTCTCTCCAGTTATCGGTACAATATCTGCTCCAATTGCAGTTGCCACTAAATCAAGATAATAGATAACATCATCAATAGTTTCACCTCTACGGGAGCCTAATGCTTGAATCAGCTTAAAACCGACTCCGCAGCCGCATAATTCATCATAAGGATATGAACAATCTTCTCTTTTTGGGTCTAAAACTGCCACAGCACTTGGTAATATTGTACCTGGTCTATGGTGGTCACAGATGATAAAATCAATTCCTTTTTCTTTTGCGTAGGCTACTTTATCAATTGCCTTTACTCCGCAATCTAACGCCACGATCAATGTAAAATCATTATCCTCGGCAAAATCGATTCCCTTAAAAGAGACTCCGTATCCTTCATCATACCGGTCAGGAATATAGGTTGCCACATTGGGGTAATAACTTAATAGGTAAGACGACAATAAAGCCACGGCAGTTGTACCATCAACATCATAATCACCATACACCAGAATATTCTCTCCGTTGGCAATTGCCTCTTCAATTCTATTGACGGCAATATCCATATCCTTCATTAGAAAAGGGTCATGTAAATCACTCAACTGCGGGCGAAAGAAATGCTTTGCCTCCTCAAAGGTGGAGATACCTCTTTGCAATAATAATTGCGCCACCAAACTATCAACATTAAGCGCATTGGCTAAGGTGTCAATATCTTCTTGTTTCGGTTTTGGTTTAATTGTCCAGCGCATGGTTTTAGTAATCAGTTTTCAGTGGCAGTTGGCAGTTCTTTAAATACAAATACAAACTCAAATTCAAATGTCAAGTTCAATATAATCGTAAAATTTCAAACAAATTTTAACTACTTGTCTGCTTTTTGTTTTTAATTATAGTAGCCAAAATTTTTATTAGTTGTTCTACTTCATCCAAAATCATAATCCTTTTGCCGGCATCACCATAATTTATTTTAGTAAGAATCTTTAAATTGATGCAGATTCTTTCAACTCCTTTAAAGAGATAGCTGCTTTATTTTTAAAATCTTTATCAGATTAAGCACCCTGCATTTCTCCGAAATTAAGAGCTGAACTACCTGCAGATCGTAAAAGCTGATGACCATAATATTGTCCTGTAAAATCATTTGGAATTCCTTTACAAAATAATGCAGCATCAGCAGCAAAATTCACTAATCTTTCCTCTAGATCATACGGCTTATTAGACATTTAGTTGTATTTGATTTTTGAATTTGTATTTGTATTTTCTTTTGAACTTGATTCTTGCATTTGTACTTGCTCATTTATTTTTTATGAAAAACAGTCTTAATCTCCAATTCTGCAAATTGTCTGAACATTTCCATTACGCCGCAATACTTTTCAATGGATAAATCTACCGCTCTTTGTAATTTTTTCTCCGCCAAGTTTGCGCCGTGAAAATGATATTCGATTACCACTTTATCATAAAATCTTGGGTGCTCATCGGTTAGGTTGGCAATGGTTTCAATATGAAATTCATCTACCTCTAATTTCATCTTTTTGAACATAGCAGCGACATCCAAGCCAGAACAACCTGCCAATGAAGAGAGCATTAAGGCTTTTGGTCTTAAACCACTACTGTCACCACCATCTTCTTTGGCAATATCAATTTTTAATGAATGTCCGGATGGATTGTTACTTTCAAAGGACATGTTACCCAACCATTTGGTACTAATATGATTTGTTGTGCTCATAATTTTTTGTTTCTTGTAGTACACAAAAATACAACAATAAAGGCTGCTTTAATACCATCGATGGTGAACCTAACAGCCCATGATAGTTAACACAACTTAAATAAATACTTAAACAAAACGTATGGCATTAGTTACACCACTTGACCCTAATCATGATCCTGATACCAAAGAATTAGCGGCATTTTTTAATGAAACACTTGGGTTTTGCCCAAATTCGGTTTTAACCATGCAGCATAGACCTGCCATCTCAAAAGCCTTTATTAATTTAAACAAAGCCGTAATGGCAAATGAAGGCCGCGTAACCTCTGCCCTTAAAAGAATGATTGCTTGGGTAAGCAGCAATGCTACTGGCTGTAGATATTGCCAAGCCCACGCCATTAGAGCAGCAGAACGCTATGGTGCAGAGCAAGAGCAATTAGATAATATTTGGGAATATAGAACACACCCTGCTTTTTCAGATGCCGATCGTGCCGCTTTAGACTTTTCACTACAAGCATCACAAGTACCTAACGGAGTAGATGCAGAAATTAAAGAACGTTTATACCAACACTGGAACGAGGGTGAAATTGTTGAAATGCTAGGCGTTATTTCGCTCTTTGGATATCTTAACCGTTGGAACGACTCTATGGGAACATCCATAGAAACGGGTGCCGTTGAAAGTGCCGATCAATACCTAGGAAAACATGGGTGGGAAAAAGGCAAGCATGATGGGTCTGTGTATTAGCAATTAGCAATTAGCAATTAGCAATTAGCAATTAGCAATTAGCAATTAGCAATTAGCAATTAGCAATTAGCAATTAGCAATTAGCAATTAGCAATTAGCAATTAGCAATTAGCAATTAGCAATTAGCAAAAAATAAATTTTTAAATCTACAGTACCTAGTTCCTTTCTAATTTCAATTGGTAATGCAGCGCTATTGTCATTTGAAGTGGTTTTTAATTCAATATTTTCATTGAAAAAAAAAGTGTATCGAGAACCTTTTGGTATACTAAAGCTTCTCGATACTAATTTTCCCGTATCTTAAAAATTCATTGTCAAGTGAAAATTAAGCACTTGTAACGTTAAAAGCCTTGCTTTAAACATTATTGAGAATAAAGCGTGGTTCATCTGAATTTATTAGCGCTTTTTACCATATTACACTATTTACTTACAACCTTTAAATTCTTCATTATGGACTATAAGAACTATTATATTTGTCAATATGTAAAGTTTTATTTACTTTTAGCGTATAATAATAGATTATGAGTTTACAAATACTACCCAATAGGTTTAAAATAGTTGGACTATTTACATTCTTAATTTTCTTTGGAATACCTTCAATCATTTCTTTTTTTATGGGATTTACCCAACCTTTTGAAAGCAATGAAAATTCACCATTTCTTCATGAATTATTGAATCCCACTATAATGAAATATGCAAATATTTTTACGATTCTAGGAATGTTGATTTATATGTTATCAAAAGAAAAAGTAGAGGATGATTACATTACCAAATTAAGATTAGAATCATATCAACTAGCTACTATACTATGTTTAGCAATCACGTTCATTTTACATTTAATCAATTCTGAAATGATGTTTAATCTATCTTATCCCTTATATATCTTCATTACTATTTATCTTATCACATTTTATTTTAAAAAAAGATTTTAAGCTTTAAAACAGAAAAGTAATACAATTATGAACTTTCAAGTACTTCCAAATTGGTGCAAAAAATTAGGCCTTGCCATTTTTATTACCGCATCATTACTAACAGGTGGTGATTATTTTATGGACGGATTTAATAATGTTCCAAATGGCACACATCATTATTTCAAAGATTTATATAGCTCTACCTTATATCATTTGCTATATATTTCACCTGTTTTAGGAATCCTGATTTATCTTTTTTCTAAGGAAAAAGTTGAAGATGATTTTATTAATTTACTCCGTCTACAGTCCTATCAATTAACAATCACTATTTTCCTTCTTACCGCTGTAATAATTTACTTAATCTCTCATAAAATAAATATTAGCTTAGAAGCAACATTAGAATTATTTATGATAGTCTATCTAATTATATTTTATTTCAAAAAAAGACAAATACACTAATGAAAAATCTGGTAAAAGTAGAACGAGCTCGATTGGATCTTACTCAAGCAGATTTAGCAGAAAAACTAGGGGTTTCAAGACAAACTATTCATGCCATTGAAAAAAACAAATTTAACCCTTCGGTAATTTTAGCACTTAAAATGGCAAAATTATTCAATCTTACAGTTGAAGAATTATTCATTATAGAAGAAGAATAAATCTTATAATGCATTTACCTACTATCCCAATATCTTCCCCACCAATTTCTGCAACTCGCCAACCACCTTTTCTTCAAACCAAGGATTCTTTCTTCGCCAAAAATGATTCACCGGTGAGGGGTGTGGCAGCAAGAAAAACTTTGGCAAAAACTCTTTGTAGTGCAAAACATTTTCGGTCAGGTTCTTTTTAGCTTGCTTGCCCAAGTACTGGTCTTGAGCATATTTACCAATAAGTAAAATGAGTTTTACATTCTCAAATTCCTCCCACACCTTAGGGTGCCACAAAGGAGCACATTCTTTTCTAGGTGGTAAGTCTCCTGTTTTTCCCTTGCCAGGATAGCAAAACCCCATGGGCAATACGGCAAAATTATCGGGGTCATAAAATACTTCTTCATTGACACCTAGCCATTCCCGTAATTTTCTGCCACTGGGATCGTCCCACGCTTTATTTTCTACATGTGCCTTTCTTCCCGGTGCCTGACTCACCAATATAATTTTAGAATTCTTATTACCCGCCACTATGGGTCTAGGCGCTAAGGGCAAATGTGCTTTACAAACCTTGCAATTTCTTATCTCAACTAATAACTCTTGCATGGTTCAATGCTATAAATTCTAAACTATCAGATAATTACCGAAGGATGTAATGGCAAAATTATGCTATAACAATTTTAGTGCTTCCCCATCAAAACTGAGACCTTCGAAGCCGGTTTTCATGAAATTTCTTATGTTTTGATGACCATCACCATTTGGCTCTTGCAACACCTCATCAAAATAATATTGACCAAAACAAGCTAAGGTTTCCTCTTTTGAAAGCCCCTCTTTTTGTGCAAATGCAAATACCTTACATGACCCGGAATTTTGACCGGCTTCATTCTTTATTTCCCCATTGGTAAACGAGGTAGGTGTAAATTGATAATTAGCATCGATTACATCCATGGTTTCAGAAAATGATATTTCCCTAGGATGTTCCTCAAGTTTTCTTTTAAATGCTGTTCGTGTCATTCATTTATTTTAAAATGATAGTTATATGCTATCTTAGATATTGATGTTCAAATATAACGAAACCCTATTTTTTACCTCCACTTTACCGTTATTCAAATTCTCCTATCTATTCTACTTATTCCCCCCAACAATAATTACAATTTCCCCTTTTGGTGGTTTTTCCGTAAAGTGTTTTAGAACTTCTTCTGCTGTTCCCCTAACGGTTTCTTCGTAGAGTTTGGTTAATTCCCTTGATACGGATACCGGTCTGTCCGCACCAAAGTATTCCACAAAATTGCCCAAAGTCTTTAATAGCTTATGTGGAGATTCATAGAAGATTATAGTACGTGGTTCTTCTGCCAATAATTTTAAACGTGTTTGCCTGCCTTTTTTTACAGGAAGAAATCCTTCAAAGACAAACTTATCATTGGGTAAGCCACTATTGACCAAGGCGGGAACAAATGCTGTTGCCCCTGGTAAACATTCCACTTCAACGCCCGCTTCTACACAGGCACGGGTTAAAAGAAATCCGGGATCGGAAATTGCAGGTGTGCCTGCATCTGAAATCAATGCGATGTTCTCCCCTCCCTTTAGTTTTCCCACTAAAAAATCGACCATTTTATGCTCATTATGCATGTGGTGACTTTTCATTGGCGTAGCAATTTCAAAATGTTGCAAAAGCTTTCCGCTGGTACGGGTATCTTCCGCCAAAATTAAATCTACCTCTTTAAGAACTCTAATGGCCCTTAAGGTCATATCCTCTAAATTACCAATTGGTGTTGGTACCAAATACAGCTTTCCCATATGTTTTATAGTGAACAACCTCAAGGCAAGCCCTCAAAGCATTGAATTGCAAATTTAACTTAGATTTCTACGTAAGAAAAGAACTATTTAAATCTGGCTTATGCAGTAAAAAACCCAACACAAGTGCTGGGTTCATATTTAAATATTCTAATTATTAAGAAAATCTACGGGACACCAACTCCAAAAATCGTTCTTCAAAAGGTTCCTTCCCTTCCCAATTATTATAATCCGGTTTTACCATATTTTGAATAAACGCAATTGATCGCTCCTCCGTATCAATGGTATTCAATTGCGATAGAACACGGTTATAATCTTCCATATTGTTATTGAACAAATGTTTTACAAATGCCAAACGGTCATTAAGATCTACCTTGACATTGCTTTTTCCCAAACGATCATTAAGAGATTTTGGCAGTGTTTCCGCCTGTTTTAAATCTGCTTTGGTAGGGGTAAATAATTCTTTATCATTCTTCATTAAATCTGGCTTTGACATAAACTCCGTCAAAACATCTTCTAATTCATCCTTGCTAGGCATTTCAGAAACAAACCCTTTTATAGTATCCATACCCGGGTACTGAATAATATCCTCTTCATGCGGGTTACTTTCCGGCACTGATTTATTTGAATCCAATACGGCATTGGCCATTTCTTCAAACTTGGCGGCAATGGCGTTTTTAGAGACATTTACTTCCATGTCGTTAAGTTCCATTTCTATAAACTTAAGGACCGCTAATTTTTCATAAAGCGACCTGGACTTTTCATAAAGTCCTGTAATATCATCTAGGTCATCTGCCGTAAGAATATCGGTAGATAATTTTCTCAACTCCTTTTTCAACTTATTTTTCATCTCACAATTTTTTATGTCAAGACCAAGAAGGCGGCTTTTTTTAATAACTTTATCCTCATTTAATCAATAAACGAAAAACCCCTTATTTTCGTCTAAAATTACAAAATGTTTCTTGAAAACACAGTTAATCCGAAAGAACAATTCGGATGGATAGAAGTCATTGCCGGGTCCATGTTTTCTGGAAAGACAGAAGAATTGATCAGAAGGCTAAAGCGCGCCCAATTTGCAAAGTTAAAGGTGGAAATCTTTAAACCTATGGTAGATACCCGTTATGATGATGAAATGGTAGTCTCGCATGATGCCAACGAAATACGTTCCACACCTGTACCCGCAGCAGCAAATATTAGAATTCTTGCAGACACCTGTGATGTTATTGGAATAGATGAAGCCCAGTTCTTTGATGATGAAATCGTTACCGTGTGCAATGATTTGGCCAACAAAGGAGTAAGGGTCATTGTTGCAGGTCTGGATATGGACTTTAAAGGAAAACCCTTTGGACCTATGCCCGCTTTAATGGCAACAGCAGAATATGTTACTAAAGTACACGCTATCTGTACCCGCACCGGTAATTTGGCCAATTATAGTTTTAGAAAATCAAGCAATGACAATCTGGTTATGCTTGGGGAGGTTAATGAGTATGAACCATTAAGCCGTGGGGCATTTTATAAGGCCAAACTTAAGGAGAGCGTAAAATCCTTAGAAGTAAAATCACAGGAGATCAAGGTCCCAAAACAAAATGATAATGGCCAAAGTAACTGAAACGATTCTTGAAATCGATTTAAACGCATTAGAGCACAATTACCGGTACCTACGCTCACGTTTAAGGCCAGAAACTAAATTTATGGCAGTTGTCAAAGCCTATGGTTACGGCAGTGATGCCCAAGAAATAGCATTATGCTTACAACATGCACAAGTGGACTATTTTGCTGTAGCTTATGTTAATGAAGGTATTTCATTGAGAAAAGCAGGCATTACTACCCCCATTTTAGTGTTACACCCTCAGAAAGTTCATTTTAAAAAATTGATCACCCATAATTTAGAGCCTAGTATTTACTCCCACACTATTTTAGGCCAATTCATTAGTATGGCTGAGGAAATGGGAACAAAGGAATATCCCGTTCATTTAAAATTCAATACCGGTCTCAATAGATTAGGTTTTACTTATGACGATTTAATGGATATTCACGAAACTATTAATGCGCAAAAAGCAATACGCGTGAAGGCCATTCTATCTCATTTGGCAGCGACGGAAGATAAAAATGAAACCGAATTTACCCAATTGCAGCTCAGTCGTTTTGAAGCCATTTACCAAAAGGCCGAAGCTATGTTCAACTATAAAATGATCAAACATGTGCTCAACACTTCGGGCATTATTAATTATCCTTATGCACAATTAGATATGGTACGTAGCGGTATTGGGCTATATGGGTATGGAAATGATGAAACCATAGATAAAGCATTGATTCCCGTAGTAACTTTAAAAACTATAATTGCCCAAAAGCACATCATTCCATCAGGAGAATCCGTAGGCTACAACCGCAAATATATTTCATCAAAACCAACCGTTACCGCCACCTTGCCATTGGGGCATGCAGATGGCATAGGCAGACAATATGGCCAAGGCAATACCAAGGTCAGCATTAATGGCCAATTGGCCCCAATAGTCGGTAATGTTTGTATGGACATGATTATGGTAGACGTGACCGAGATTGCATGCAAAGAAGGGGACGAAGTCATAATTTTTGGGAAGGATCTACCGGCAACGGAATTTTCCAAAACTGCCAATACCATTTCTTATGAGCTACTGACCGGAATGTCCCAGCGAATACCAAGAATTCTACTAAAGAATTAATTTAACATTATTTTAAGGATTAAAAATTTTTAGTACCTTGCCGTAATTAGTATTAACCATTAATAAAAACACTAGAAACATGTTAAAAGAATTTAAGGATTTCATTATGACGGGTAACGTCATAGATTTAGCGGTGGCTGTATTACTTGCAGGTGCTATGGGATTAGTTGTTAGCGGATTCGTTGGCGACATTATGATGCCTATTGTAGGACATTTCAGCGGTGGAGTTGATTTTGCAGATATGAAAATTGTATTGGACGAGGCAGTTGTTGCTGCAGACGGTGAGGTAACCAAGCCAGAAAATGCAATCATGTACGGAAAATGGATCAATGCCATTATCAACTTGATCATTGTTGGTTTTGTATTATTCATGATCGTTAAAGCATACAATAAAACTAAAACTCCTCCTGCTCCAGTAGAAGAAGCTCCAGCAGGTCCTACTGCTGAAGAATTATTGGCAGAAATTAGAGATGCTTTAAAAAAGTAATTTAAAATATACCCTTATTTAAGGGAGCCGTTGCACTGCAACATATTTTAACTTAAACCGTCAACGTTGTTTCGCTAACAATGTTGACGGTTCTTTTTTTACAACACACCTTACAAATGAACAAAATTAAAATATTGTTACAAATTAAACATTTTGTTATATTTTGATTATTCTTTTCTTTTTTGCTTGTGCAAGTAGTAGTAATACGTATTTTTGCCGCTTAATATAATTGTTTTACAAATGAAAGTAGCTGTAATTGGTGCCACAGGCATGGTTGGCGATGTAATGTTGAAAGTATTGGCTGAACGTAATTTTCCTTTAACGGAATTATTATTGGTAGCCTCTGAACGTTCTGTAGGTAAAAAAATGACCTTTAAGGGAAAGGAACATACGGTTATAGGCTTGGCAGATGCCGTTGCCGCAAGACCTAATATTGCCATATTTTCTGCAGGTGGAGACACTTCTTTAGAATGGGCCCCAAAATTTGCCGAAGTAGGAACAACGGTAGTAGATAATTCCTCTGCCTGGAGAATGGACCCAACTAAAAAATTAGTGGTTCCAGAAATTAATGCTCATGAGCTTACCGCTGAAGATAAAATTATAGCCAACCCAAACTGCTCTACCATACAGTTGGTGATGGCCCTACACCCGTTACACAAAAAATATAAAATGAAACGTGTTGTCGTTTCTACCTACCAATCTGTTTCCGGTACCGGTGTAAAAGCGGTAAAACAATTGGAAAATGAAATTGCAGGGGTACAAGGTGAAATGGCATATCCTTACCCTATAGGAAGAAATGCTTTACCTCATTGCGATGTTTTCCTAGAGAACGGTTACACCAAAGAAGAAATGAAACTGGCTCGTGAGCCACAGAAAATATTAGATGACCGTACATTCTCGGTTAGTGCTACCGCTGTACGTATTCCTACTGCAGGTGGACACTCTGAGTCAGTCAACGTAGAATTTGAAAATGACTTTGAGTTGAATGAAGTTCGTCAATTATTAAATGAAATGCCCGGTGTAACCGTACAGGACAATCCAGATACCAACACCTACCCAATGCCTATATATGCACATGATAAGGATGAGGTTTTTGTTGGGCGTTTACGTAGAGATGAAACGCAAAGAAATACTTTGAATATGTGGATCGTTGCAGATAACCTTAGAAAGGGTGCCGCAACCAATGCTGTTCAAATTTCAGAATACTTAGTAGAAAAAGGCTTAGTATAATTTATACCCATAACAACGTTAAAACCTTCAAAACAGTTAAGTCTTGAAGGTTTTTTTATGGTATTTTAGTAGAAACTCAACTACTAATGAAAAAAATACTACCGGGTCTTTTGACCTTAATTTTAATTTCTTCATGTAAAAATGAAGCTAAACCCCAACCTATTACTGTGAATTACCCATCAACTGCAAAAGTAGATACTACGGACAACTATTTTGGAACTGAAGTAAAAGATCCATATCGTTGGCTAGAAGATGATAGAAGTCCAGAAACGGAAGCCTGGGTAAAGGAACAAAATAAAACTACTTTTGGCTATTTGGAACAAATTCCATTTAGGGAAGCCCTAAAGAAAAGACTGGAAAAATTATGGAACTATGAAAAGCTAGGTTCCCCAAGAAAGAGAGGAGAATACACCTACTTCTATAAAAATGATGGTTTGCAAAACCAATATGTCGTCTACAGAGCCAAAGGTGATGAGGAACCGGAGGTTTTCTTGGATCCCAATACATTTTCAGAAGACGGTACCACATCCTTGGCCGGTTTAACCTTTACCAAAGATGGCTCCTTGGCAACTTATCTAATATCAGAAGGTGGTAGCGATTGGCGCAAGGCCATTGTTTTGAATGCCAAGACCAAGGAAATTATTGAGGATACATTGGTTGATATAAAATTTAGTGGTATTTCTTGGCGTGGTAATGACGGTTTTTATTATTCTAGTTACGATAAACCAAAAGGAAGCGAACTTTCTGCAAAAACAGACCAACACAAAGTATATTATCACAAATTAGGCACTCCCCAAAAGTCAGATAAATTGATTTTTGGAGGTACTCCTCTTGAAAAGCATAGATACATTGGAGCTAGTGTCACAGAGGACAATAAGTACCTAATTCTTAGTGCATCTGTCTCTACGTCTGGTAATAAATTATTTGTAAAAAATTTAGAAGACCCTAACGGATTACTGATACCAATTGTAGAGGATACCGAATCTGACAACTATGTTATTGACAATGTGGGCTCAAAGCTTTATATCGTAACCGATAGGAATGCACCCAATAAAAAAATTGTCACCGTAGATGCCAATAATCCACAGGAAGAAAATTGGAAAGATTTTATCCCGGAAACGGAAAACGTACTTAGCCCCAGTACGGGTGGCGGTTATTTCTTTACGGAATACATGGTAGACGCTATTTCAAAGGTTTACCAATATGATTATGAGGGTAACCTTATCCGTGAAGTTAAATTACCCGGGTTGGGTTCTGCAGGCGGTTTTGGAGGTGAAAAAGAAGACAAGGAATTCTATTTCTCCTTTACAAACTATAACACTCCGGGCTCTACCTATAAATACGATGTTGAAAGTGGTGAATATGAATTGTATTGGAAACCCGAGATAGATTTTAATCCTAATGATTACGAATCCAAACAGGTCTTTTACAATTCTAAGGACGGTACCAAGATTCCTATGATGATCACCTATAAAAAAGGCTTGGAACTTAATGGTAAGAACCCCACAATATTATACGGCTATGGCGGGTTCAATGTAAGTTTAACTCCTTCGTTCAGTATTACCAATGCCGTTTGGATGGAACAAGGTGGCGTCTATGCCGTTCCAAATTTACGTGGTGGTGGAGAATATGGTAAAGAATGGCATAATGCAGGCACAAAAACCAAAAAACAAAATGTTTTTGACGACTTTATAGCTGCGGCAGAATACCTTATTGCCAACAACTATACTTCAAAGGAATATTTAGCGATCAGAGGTGGGTCTAATGGTGGTTTACTGGTTGGTGCTACCATGACGCAAAGACCAGATTTAATGCAGGTGGCGTTGCCAGCAGTAGGCGTTATGGACATGCTGCGTTATCATACATTTACCGCGGGTGCAGGTTGGGCCTATGATTATGGTACGGCAGAGGATGATAAAGAAATGTTTGAGTATTTAAAGGGCTATTCTCCGGTACATAATGTAAAAGCCGGTACGGAATACCCAGCTACACTAGTAACTACGGGAGACCATGATGACCGAGTAGTGCCAGCGCATAGTTTTAAATTTGCGGCAGAGCTACAGGAAAAACATGCAGGTACCAACCCTACCTTAATCCGTATTGAAACCAATGCGGGTCATGGAGCCGGTACACCGGTAAGTAAAACTATTGAACAGTATGCCGATATTTTTGGGTTTACCTTATATAATATGGGTTATAGGGAATTACCCAATAAAGCGGCCCTTAAAGATTTTAAAGATTAAGTTTTTCTAAAGAATCAATAAAATATTGAAAAATCCGTTTCAAATAGAAGCGGATTTTTTCAATTTTGCATATCAAAGAACAAATACATGTTACGAGTAGAAAACCTTTCTTTTTCCTATGATAATTTAGAAGTCCTTTCTTCCATCAACATTCGTATACAACGTGGGGAACATGTGGCCATTGTTGGAGAAAGCGGATGTGGAAAAAGTACTTTGCTCAAACTAATGTATGGTTTGATGGACTTGGAACATGGTGAAATTTTTTGGGAAGATGAGCAAATCCTTGGTCCTGCCTACAACCTGGTACCCGGCGCTCCTTTTATGAAATATCTCTCCCAAGATTTTGACCTTATGCCGTTCATTACGGTTGCCGAGAACATAAGCCAATACTTGTCCGTTTTTTATCCTGATGAGCTTGAGCAAAGAACACAGGAACTTTTGGAAATGATAGAACTAACCGAATTTGCCGATAAAAAAGTAAAAACCTTAAGTGGCGGACAACAACAGCGGGTAGCTTTAGCTAGGGTCTTGGCACAAAAACCAGAGGTACTACTTTTAGATGAACCTTTTGGACATATCGATAATTTTCTCAAAAACAGTTTACGACGTAATATCTTTAATTATTTAAAGGAGAATAGAATCACAACTATTGTGGCTACCCATGATGTGCACGATGTATTACCTTTTGCAGACCGGGCCTTTGTACTTCGCAATAAAGAGATTATAGCCAGAGCTAGACCTATGGAGCTTTACCGTAACCCTAAGTCCTTATATGTAGCATCATTGTTTGGTGAAGCAAGTATGATTGCTATAGATGTGCTTAAAACCTATGCCAATACCAAACGAAAAATTATTGTCTATGCGCATGAATTTAGGGTTTCTCCATCTTCTGGCCTTAAGGTTACCGTTGAGAAAGCCTATCCCATGGGAAGCCATTATTTGACAGATAGTAAAAACGAGGGTGGTGAAACTGTATTTTTCAATGCAGAACAGTTGCTGCCCAAAGGCAAGGAGGTATTTCTTAATGTGGCTATTGAAACTATAAACCAACGTATACAAGAGGCTACAACGGCCTAGCATTGACTTATTGCGTTTAAAATTTTCAAAATTCTTAGTGTGTTTAGGAACATTTGATTTTACTTACATTTGTTTAAAACACCAACTTGAACCAAGAACAAATTCTTAAAGAACTACAATACAAGGCTATTAGAAGTAGTGGCCCTGGTGGTCAACATGCAAATAAAGTTTCCTCAAAAGTAGAGCTTACCTTTAATGTAAATACGTCTATTGGACTATCGGATAAAGAGAAGAAAAGAATTTATCTGAAATTAAAAAATAAACTGACCAATGATGGATTACTGATCCTACAATGCGATGAAACCAGAAGCCAGCATAAAAACAAAGAACTGGTCATTGTACGGTTTTTTAGATTGATGGATAACACATTGGCCATTGCCAAACCCAGAAAAAAAAGTAAACCAACCCGATCTTCAATTGAAAAAAGATTGAAAAACAAAAAACTAGCATCGCTTAAAAAAGCAAATAGAAACAAACCGGAGTATTAGCCTACCGTATTGACCAAACTCCCAATACCATCAATAGATATGGTAACCTCATCACCTATAGCCAAAGTAAACTCGGTTGGGGGAATTATTCCAGTACCGGTCATCAACAAACTTCCGTAAGGAAACGTACACTCCCTATATAAATACCCTACAATATCCTCTAACTTTCGCTTGATTTGGTCTAAACCAATATCCTTGTTAAATACAACATCTCCCTTTCTAGTTATGGTCAAGGTAATTTTTGTTTCTGTAGGTAATGGGTCGTTACGCAACAAAACACAAGGACCTAACGCTGCGCAACCATCATAGGTTTTTGCCTGAGGCAGGTATAAAGGATTTTCCCCTTCTATACTTCTGGAACTCATGTCATTTCCTATAGTATATCCTATTACTTTCCCCGTAGAGGTAATGACCAAGGTCAATTCTGGCTCCGGAACGTTCCAGGTGGAGTCTTTTCGGATACGAACAATACCCCCATTACCAACGGTACGGTGTGCCGTAGCCTTAAAGAATAGTTCTGGCCGATCGGCCTCATATACCCTGGCATAAAAACTGCTTCCGCCAGACTCCTTGGATTCTTCTTCCCTACCTAGCTTGCTATTGTAATATGTTACGCCACTGGCCCAAATTTCCTGGCTTTGTACCGGTGCCTTTACTTGTTTTACCAAGATCGCATCGGCATTTTTTATTCTGTTGCCTTCATTTAGTTTTGATTGGGTGTTTGCAATAATATCATCGTCATTAATAAATGTATCCCAATCCTCATGTTCCAATACATGGAACACATCCTCTTGCTCAATCAATATTCCTTTTTTTGTATGATATGCTTTCATATAAATTAGCTTATGTAAAAATTGTATAAAAAATAAACACCGCAATGGCACCGGTTAGTCCTAACAGGCCACTGCCCAAACTAAATAGTCGATAACCTGTATTAACGTTCATACCGCTCATTTGGGTCACTACCCAAAAGAAACTGTCATTTGCATGTGATACCACAGCCGACCCCGCGCCAATTACAATAACGACCAAGGCTTTTTGAATTTCAGAATCAAAGCCCAACGAACCCATCATGGGCATGATAATCGATGCCGTTGTAACCAAAGCAACCGTTGAAGAACCTTGGGCGGTCTTAATTGCCGCTGCCAAAACAAACGGAAGAAATATCCCCATATTATAATCGGTCAAGGTCTGTCCCAATATTTCGGCTATGCCAGAATTTTGTAAAATTTTACCAAAAATTCCACCAGCACCTGTTATTAAAATAATAGATGCAGCATCTTTTATAGCTTTTCCTACCCACCCGGTAGAGGAGAGCATTTCTTTATTGATTTTTTTTGGCAATAGCAAGCATAAAAGAATTCCGATCAACAAGGAGATAACCGGTTCCCCTACAAAATTGATCATAGCAATAAATGCATTATCCATACCCGTTTTTACGGGATTAAGGACAGACTTCAGTACAATTAGCACGATAGGCACCAAAATGGGAATAGAGGCCTTAAATGCACTTGGAGAGTCTTTTGATTCCCCCGTATTATCTTCCGTTAGCTCTACGCCTGGATCAATATATGTTTTGGAAGCATACTTTTTGGCAAAAATAATCCCTACGGCCAACGCAATTAAACTAGTTGGAAAACCAAAGGCGATGACCAAGCCCAAATCCGCCTCCAATATACCGGCAGCAGCAATTGGCCCCGGAGTAGGAGGCACCATGGTGTGCGAGGCCATAAGACCCAGACCTAAGGCAATGGCCGGACCGGCTATGGATATTTTTGCCCTCTTGGAAAGGCTTTTGTTCAAGGGATGTAACAGCATAAAACCGCTATCGGCAAAGACTGGAATAGATACAATATATCCTATAATACCCATTGCGGTAGGTACCCTTTTACTCCCTATTACCTTCAATACTTTTTCAGCAATGGCAATAGCGCCACCCGTATTTTCTAAAAATGCCCCTATGATTACCCCAAGGACTATAATCAAGCCTATTTTACCAAGCGTACCTCCAAAACCTTCATTTATGGACATTATAATATCCGCATAGGGCATACCGGCAAAAATCCCATAAAGTATAGAAATGATGAACAAGGCCAAAAAAGCATGAATTTTAAGCTTCGTTGTCAATATAATAATCGCAATGACCGCAATAATGAGGTAAACTATTTCCATAACCTAGTGTAAATCCCGTTCTACTTTAGACCCAGAACCTCCCACAAGAAAATCCAGATCGGCTCCTTTATCCGCTTGTTCTACATGATCTATATACATTTTAACATACCCCCGTTTTGCCAAAGGCTCTGGAGCAACCCACTCTTTCTTTCGCCTAACCAGTTCTTCCAAATCCACATCTAGGTGTAAGCTGCGTTTTTCAACATTGAGTTCTATTATATCCCCGTTTTTTACCAATGCCAAGGTACCGCCTATGGTAGATTCCGGGGAAACATGTAAGATGACCGTACCAGCGGCCGTTCCGCTCATTCTGCCATCGGAAATACGAACTATATCCGTTATTCCCTTGGCCAATAATTTTTTAGGTAGGTCTACATTACCAACTTCCGGCATTCCTGGATATCCTTTTGGCCCTACTCCTTTTAAAACAATAACGCTGTTCTCATCAATTTCCAGGTTAGGATCGTCTATACGTTCATGGTAATCTTCCATACTTTCAAAAACCACCGCCTCACCCCTGTGTTGCATTAACCTTGGCGTAGCCGCTGAGGGTTTTATTACCGCTCCATTTTCACAAAGATTCCCTTTTAACACCGCAATACCAGCCTTTTTTTGAAAAGGCTTTTCTAACGTTGCAATAACATCTCTATCATAACATATGTCTTTTTCATAATTATCGGTAATAAGCTTGCCATTTACCGTTATGCTTGTATGATGTAATATGGGTTTTAGTTCTTTCATGACTACCGGCAATCCACCTGCATAAAAGAAGTCTTCCATTAAATATTTTCCGGATGGTTTTAGATTTACAAGTAAGGGCACTTTGCTCCCTACCTTATCAAAATCCTCCAAGTTCAATTCTACTCCTATTCTTCCTGCAATGGCTATTAAATGAATGATCAAGTTTGTGGATCCGCCAACTGCAGCGTTCGTAATTATTGCATTCTCAAATGCTTCCCTTGTTAATATTTTTGAAAGAGTAAGGTCTTCCTTTACCATTTCCACAATGCGTCTGCCGGATAGTTGTGCAAACAATTTTTTTCTGGAATCTACGGCTGGTATGGAAGAAAACCCTGGTAAGGTAAGTCCAAGGGCTTCACACATGGTTGCCATGGTAGAGGCAGTACCCATGGTATTGCAATGCCCAATACTTCTTGCAACACAAACTTCGGCCTCCTTAATATCTTCTGATGAATACCCGGCAATTTCTTGACGTTCCTTTATCATCCAATTCATAGAACCGGAACCTATTTTTTCTCCTCTAAACCTACCGCTTAACATGGGTCCTCCTGGAACAACAATAGTGGGTAGGTCTACACTACAAGCCCCCATTATAGTAGAAGGTGTTGTTTTATCACACCCCGTCAATAACACTATACCATCCAACGGATTGGCACGGATGGATTCTTCCGTATCCATACTGGCCAAATTCCGAAATAACATAGTAGTAGGTTTCATTATGGTCTCGCCCAAGGACATTACCGGAAACTCCAACGGAAAACCGCCCGCTTCCAAAATTCCTCTTTTTACCACTTCGGCAAAATCACGAAGATGACCGTTACACGGTGTCAACTCTGACCACGTGTTACAAATTCCTATTACAGGTTTTCCTTCAAAATAATCATCTGGGTACCCTTGGTTTCTTAACCAAGATCTATGTACAAAACCCATTTTATCATTACCGCCAAACCACTCGCTGCTACGTAATTTTTGCTTCTTCTCCATATTATTATTTAGGCAATAAAACGTATGCCGGGATTAAGATAGCGAAATATTTTGTACGATAAATTAGTGAATTGTTAGTATTGTAATGGTTTTGCCATTAAAATTGAAATGTTGCCCTGCCGCTTTACCAAATAGTAATTGTCCTATAGGTGTACCTGCCGATATACAGTAGACGGAGGTTGAAGCATGTTTATACTCCCCTGCAGAAATTCCAATATAATAAAGTGCGACATCGGTTATAACCAAATTACCTAGACCAATATTGGTCGCAGCTGTTCTTAGGGGTATTTTGGAAAGTACGGATTTTGTTTTTTCCAATTCTTTTAATCGTTGACCCAACTTTTCCCGCTCCAATTGAATCATGGCCCTACCTGTTTCATGCTTATCACCAGCACTACTCTTGGTTTCTGAAGTTAAAGCAGTTTCAAGTTCCGCTATCTGCGAATGAATGGTATCTAATTTATCAGTAACAAACCGGACACAATATTGATATGCGCCTTCTTTAACACCCTGCAAGTCATCAGTTTTCTTCAACGTGGTATAAATCTGCCAATTTATAGATTAAAAAATTAACCATTTGATGGTCTTTTTCTCCAGAACGCATCATTTTAAGAATTTCTCTTTCATTTTCCGCTTTAAAATAATCCAAATCTCCTGAGCGATCATCACTGAAAATGTTCCAAGATTTTAATCCGCTCAACATGGCTTTATGAGCGTTATACTTTTTGGTGATTTCTTGTACCCTTTTTTTAGGGTAGTTATTGATAGAATCATTGGACTGTATCAATTTATACTCGGCAGATATGACTGCATCTGCTTTTTCCGCTTCAGTAATAATTTTAAAATAGGCTTTTGAAACTAATTCTTGGTATTTATTATTAAAGTCCAGACCAGCTATTCTTTCTTCTTCCAAGATTGTTTCCTCAGCATTTGCACTAGCGTACAGTTCCTTTGTACTGTTGTTATTATTGGTCATCAACGATTCTTTCCATGCCTGCGATTTTATTAATTCTTTCCAGACCTTGGCATATTCTCTTTGATAATGTGTCTTGCTTGTTCCACAGCCCACAATACCACTACATAAAATAATGGCCAGAACTATGACAACATTAAACCTAAAATTTATTTTCTTCATATAGTTCTCCAATCTATCTACTATACGTATAGAATACCGTTCTATATAAACTATCGTATTAGCTTAAATAAGCTGTAGATCGCTACAATTTAGATATATTTTATAGAGAACAACGCTCTTTTGGACAAGATTAAAAAAAAAGGGTTGAATGGATTAATCCTATTTAAAAAGGTCCGCTGCCTGGCGCCCTACATTGGCACCAATAGCAATGCCCATACCGCCCAAACGAACACCACAAGCTACATTATCCGTCACCTTCTTTATGATTGGTTTCTTTTGAGGACCAACACCCATTATGCCACTCCATTTCATATCAATTTCAAATGGGGTATGGGGTAAAATCACCGTTTGCAACAATAGTTTTAATTTATCCTCGATCAAAGCTGTTGTTCCAAATTCTGTAGTTTCCTCTGTTTTAAAATCCATGTTTCTTCCACCACCCAAAAGTATTCTGTTCTCTATATTCCTAAAATAATAAAATCCTTCTTCTAAATGAAAAGTGCCTTTTATGTTTAAGCCGGGAATGGGCTTGGTGAGTACAATTTGTGCACGAGCTGGTTGCACTTCTTCTGATAGCAATTGTTTTGCAAAACCGTTGGTGGCTATAATTAATTTCTTACTATTAAATTCTACTTCATTGGTACGGACTACGACATGATGACCCATATCCTCAAAATCACGAACAGTGATAGAATTAAGTATTGTAATATGCTGTTTAAGTGCCAATAATACTAAGGATTTCATCATACTTCCTGTATCAATTTGACCTTCATACGCATGGGAAATATATTCTTTCTCAATCTCTTTAAAACCAAAATGATTGGGTTGTACACTAAAGGCATTACCTTGAAAAATTGGATATAATAGCTCGTTTACCCTTTTTAGTTGTTCTTTGCAGGTTTGAAAGAGTTGAGCCTGATTAGCCAGAAATAGTTCATGGCCTCCATATTTTTTGAATCCTAATGCGGTATCGCCCACAAGGCTACGTAATACTTGTATCCCCTTAAATCTATCCTGAACCAAATTCTGAACCTCTTGTTCCGTATGATGTCTTAAATCCGATAAAATTTCAGAAATGCTGCCAAAACAAGCAAATCCCGCATTTTTTGTGCTAGCTCCCTGGGGAAGTGTTCCTTTCTCCACGACCAGAATACGGGCTGCCGGATATGTATTCCTAAGGGCCAAGGCACAATTTAAGCCCACAATACCGCTTCCAATAATGGTAAAATCGATGTTTGAAAACCATGATTTACGTTCCCAGTAACTAAGGTGCATCCCCATTTTTTTATTGATGTATTCAAATATCAATAAAATAAACCATAAAAAAACTCCAACATTACTGTTGGAGTTTAAAATTAATTTTCTTTTGGCGGATCCATTTTCCAATTGTCCATGAAAGCCGTTGTATAATTACCGGCCAAATAATCCGGATGATCCATTAACTGCCTGTGGAAAGGAATAGTGGTCTTGATACCTTCTATTACAAATTCATCTAAAGCACGCTTCATTTTATTGATCGCTTCTTCCCTTGTTTGGGCCGTAGTAATCAATTTTGCAATCATTGAATCATAGTTTGGCGGAATGCTATACCCACTATAAACATGCGTATCCATACGTACACCATGCCCTCCAGGGGTGTGTAACGTTGTAATTTTTCCCGGTGATGGTCTAAAATTATTATATGGATCTTCCGCATTAATTCTGCACTCAATAGAATGTAATTTTGGAAGATAGTTTTTACCTGAAATTGGCACACCTGCAGCTACAAGTATTTGCTCACGAATTAAATCATAATCAATAACCTGCTCGGTAATAGGGTGTTCTACCTGAATACGGGTATTCATCTCCATAAAGTAGAATTTACGGTGTTTATCTACCAAAAATTCTATGGTACCCGCACCTTCATATTTTATGTATTCTGCAGCTTTAACCGCAGCTTCACCCATTGCCTCCCTTAATTTATCTGTCATAAATGGTGACGGAGTTTCCTCTGTCAACTTCTGGTGACGACGCTGTACGGAGCAATCTCTTTCAGACAGGTGACAAGCCTTACCGAATTGATCACCTACAATTTGAATTTCAATATGTCTAGGCTCCTCGATAAGTTTCTCCATGTACATACCACCATTACCAAAAGCTGCAGTAGCTTCTGTTACGGCACTGGTGAACAGCTCTTCCATTTTATCCTCTGACATTACGGCACGCATACCTTTACCACCACCACCGGCAGTAGCTTTGATCATAACTGGATAGCCCATTTTTTTGGCTACCTTTTTTGCATGATCAACGTCTTTTAACAATCCGTCAGATCCGGGTACACAGGGTACACCTGCTTTTTTCATGGTTTCTTTGGCCGTAGCCTTGTCTCCCATTTTATCTATTTGGTCACCTGAAGCACCAATAAACTTGATATCATGCTCAGCGCAGATACGGGAAAATTTAGAGTTTTCAGAAAGAAAACCATACCCTGGGTGAATAGCATCTGCATTGGTAATTTCAGCAGCCGCAATAATATTAGGTATTTTTAAATAAGATTCGCTACTTGCCGCAGGGCCTATACAAACCGCTTCATCTGCAAAACGTACATGCAAACTTTCTTCATCTGCCTTACTGTACACTGCTACGGTCTTAATACCCATTTCCTTACAGGTACGTATAACACGTAATGCAATTTCTCCCCTATTTGCAATCAGTATTTTTTTAAACATCTTTTAAATTTTAAGTTCTAGATTCCACATGATTCTTACATACCGTTACATTGAACGGTATCTAACAATTATTACTCAAAATTTAGTTAAGAAGGATCTACCAAAAACAATGGCTGATCAAACTCAACTGGTGATGAATCATCAACCAAAATTTTCACGATCGTACCTGATACCTCAGATTCTATATCGTTGAACAATTTCATGGCCTCAATAACACAAAGCACATCACCTGCACCTATGGTATCACCAACTTCCACAAATACTGGTTTATCTGGAGATGGTTTTCTGTAGAAAGTTCCAATAATAGGTGATTTTATTGTAATGTACTTATCATCTTCCGCTTTCTTCTTTTCCGCTTCTGTACTGCTGTCCGCTACAGGTTTAGGTTGCTCTGCCGGTACGGGTGCTGCTGCTGGCATTGCAGGCTGCGCCATAGGCATGGTATGTACGTATGTTGGTTCTGAATTGCCATTGCCTAGGCTACCGGTACGTATGGTGATCTTAATATCATCCGTTTCCAGTTTTACCTCGCTAGCACCAGATTTGGCAACGAACTTGATAAGGCTTTGAATTTCTTTAATATCCATAGTAAATTAAGTTATATTGGTAGTTATAAGTTAGTTGTAAGCCCACTTTAAATAAATAGACCCCCAAGTGAAGCCTCCTCCAAAAGCGGCAAACACCAAGTTATCTCCTTTTTTAATCTGACTTTCATAATCGTTTAATAATAAAGGTAGGGTAGCCGATGTGGTATTACCATAACGCTGTATGTTCATCATTACCTTAGAATCGTCCAGACCCATTCTTTTAGCCGTTGCATCAATAATGCGTTTATTGGCTTGGTGTGGTACCAACCATTTTACATCTTCTTCGGTCAAATTATTACGTTCCATTATTTTGGCCGCTACATTTGCCATATTTGAAACCGCAAACTTAAACACTGTTTTTCCGTCTTGAAAAATAAAGTGTTTTCTGTTTTTTACACTTTCTATGGTCGCTGGCATAAGTGAACCTCCACCTTCCATGCCCAGGAACTTTCTTCCTTTACCATCTGCGCGTAAATACTCATCTTGAAGCCCCAAACCTTCCATGTTGGGTTCAAATAGTGCTGCGCCGGCACCATCTCCAAAAATAATACATGTGGTACGATCTGTATAATCAATAATTGAAGACATTTTATCTGCCCCTATCAACAATACCTTTTTATATCTCCCGGTTTCAATATGCCCTGCAGCAGTGGACATCCCGAACAGAAAACTGGAACATGCCGCTAAGAGATCATAGGCAAACGCATTAACCGCTCCTATTTCAGAGGCTACGAAGGCCGCTGTTGATGACACCAAGCTATCTGGTGTTGCCGTTGCCACGATTACCAAATCTATTTCAGCAGGATCTATATTCTTTTTTCGTATTAAATCCTCTGATGCCTTGATCGCTAAATATGATGTACCTTCTCCTTCTTCCTTTTTTAAAACCCGTCTTTCCTTGATACCTGTACGTGTAGTTATCCACTCATCATTGGTATCTACCAGCTCTTCGAGCTTTTGATTTGTCATTACAAATTGGGGAACATAGCCTCCTACAGCCGTTATAGCTGCTGTTAATTTGGTCATACCTAATTTTCTTTCTTATAAAAAAACATAAAAAACGAGACAAAAGTCATGAAAATTAATGATTTTCAACGACTTTTTGCCCAAATATGTCTTGTTTTTAAAAATTTACACCTTTACTTAAAATTGCCCGTGAACCCTTAAACATTTGAATTACAAAGCACAATAAATAAATAAAGGATAAAAAAAGCTCCCTACTTCAAATGAAATGGGAGCTTTATATTTTTAAATAAGGTCTTAAGCCTCTGCTTCTTCCGTTTTATCTACTAAAACCTGACCTCTGTAGTGAAGTTTACCTTCATGCCAGTGAGCTCTGTGGTACAAATGCATTTCTCCAGTAGTGGAATCTTGTGCCAATGTTGGGGCTACCGCCTTGTAATGTGTTCTTCTCTTGTCTCTCCTTGTTTTGGAAATTTTTCTTTTAGGATGTGCCATTTAAACCTTATTTATCCGTTAATAGTTTTTTTAATTCGTCCCACCTAGGGTCATTCTCTTCTTTATCCGTTCTTTTCTCTTTTGGTTGCAGCTCATTTAACTTGTCCAAAACTTCAGACTGTAATGTGCCATCTTCAATACCAGGATGGATTCTTTTTTGCGGAACCGCCAATACAAGCATTTCATACACGTATTGTGAAATGTTCAATTGATGTTCACCATGAGGCAGTATTAAAATTTCATCATCCTCATCATTATACTCCTCCCCAAACTTAACCACAAGATGTAAATCTCCATCTATGGGCTGATCATAAGGTTCACTAGTAATATCACAATTTACATTTACCGTTCCAGACGCCTCTAAATCAAGCTCTAACATTGTACTGGTTTTATGAAGTACAACATCTAAATTTAGATTTGCCGCATTGAACTCATCGTATCCAAAAGAATCAAAGAACGTATTATCAATCTGGTAATTAAAGTGGTGTTTTCCCTGCTTCAATCCTGAGAAAGGAATATTAAACTCCTTTTGCTTCATCACGTACACACTTAATTTAACAATATTGGCCCATAAAAGGCGGGTGCAAAGATACTATTATTTTAATAAAAGGCAATAGTTATCAACTATTTATCTTTATAACTTTTTGTCCTACAGATTACCGTTCTCTCTTTTGCCTTTGTTTCTTTAAAACATCTTTTGTTAGCTCTTGATATTCCGTTCTGTTCTTAAATATTTTCAATGCCATAAACACGGCTTCTTTGAACGAACTTGCATCTGCTACACCCTTACCTGCAATTTCATAGGCGGTACCATGATCGGGCGATGTTCTAACCTTATTTAGTCCTGCCGTAAAATTTACGCCTTGACCAAATGAAATGGTCTTAAAAGGTATTAACCCTTGATCGTGGTAGGCGGCTAAAATTGCATCGAATTTCTTGTATCCGTCAGAGCCAAAAAAACTATCGGCAGAATAGGGTCCGTAGACCAAATGCCCCATATTGGCCATTTCATTGATAACAGGTTTTAGCACCTCATCATCTTCCTTGCCTATAACCCCATTATCCCCACTATGCGGATTTATGCCCAATAAAGCAATTTTTGGCTTGCGAATGCCAAAATCCATCTTAAGCGATTTTTCAATCGTATTTACCTTGTCCCTTATTAACCTTGGAATAATAGCCGAGGAAACATCCTTTACGGCCACATGATCCGTAAGCAGACCAATCTTTAGGGTATCGGTTACCATAAACATTAAACTTTCCCCATCCAGTTCCTGAGCTAAATAATCTGTATGACCGGGAAACTTAAATTCATCTGACTGTATATTGTTTTTATTGATAGGGGCAGTAACCAGCACATCTATTTCTCCTTTTTTTAGCGCGTCTACGGCAGCGAACAAAGATTTCAAGGCATACTTGCCCCCTTCTTCATTTGCTTGTCCAAAATGAACCCTTGGTACTTCTTTCCAAACATTTACAATATTTAATTTATTGTCTATTGCCTTTGATGCCGAAGGAACACCGTTGAACGTAATATTTAACCCCAACACTTTCATCTGGTGGGAAATAGTTTTGTTGGATGCAAATATAACAGGGGTGCAAAAATCTAACATTCTACTATCCTCAAAGGTTTTCAAAGCTACTTCACAACCAATGCCATTTAAATCGCCTATTGAAATACCTAACTTTATCTTACTCTTTTCCTCCATGATAATCTGTACCTTTGTACTGTATTTGAATACCCAAAATTACTTAAATTAAACGACACATGTTTACGGGAATTATTGAAACATTAGGTAAGGTTTCCGCTCTTGAACCTAAAAGTGGCAACTTGGACATTACCATAGCATCTAGCTTAACACCCGAGCTTAAAATTGACCAAAGCGTTGCTCATAACGGTGTTTGTTTAACCGTGGTAAGTCTTACGGAAACCACCTATACGGTGACCGCAATTGCCGAAACTTTGAACAAAACCAATCTTGATACCCTTAAAGTAAACGATACCGTTAATCTTGAACGTGCTATGATATTAGGGTCTAGATTGGACGGACATATTGTTCAGGGCCATGTGGACCAAACTGGTGAATGTACCGGTGTTCGTGAAGATAATGGTAGTTGGATTTTCTCTTTCTCATATGATGCCACAACCGGAAACCCAACTATTGAAAAAGGCTCCATAACTATAGACGGCACTAGCTTAACCGTTGTAAATTCCGGTAAGAATACTTTTGAGGTCGCTATTATACCTTATACCTACGAGCATACCCGTTTTAATACCTACAAGCCGGGAACAATTGTAAACTTAGAGTTTGATGTTATTGGTAAATATGTGGCCAAATTAATGGCCAAATAACTTGTTAAACCTTTATAAATATTTTCCGCTGATATAAAAAGTAGCCCACAAAGCTATAAAACAGCACTACACTTAATCCGTACAATAAGGAAGAGGTTTCCAGGGCCAGGAAATCGTGTACATATACTTTCTGAAACAACCAGCCATGTAACGAGGTATCACCTATTTTTATCTGACCCATTACCTTGCTGATAAAACTGGACAAGAAATATATTACAATGGCATTTGCGCCTGCATATCTGAAAATAGAACCGAACTCAATTTTCTTTACATCCGTTATGTAATAAATACCTGCCAAAATAAGATTTGCCCAACCTGCGGTCACCAATACAAAACTACTGGTCCAAAGTGCTTTATTGATGGGAAATACAATATCCCACAAATGACCTATAATTAAAAAACTACCACCAATGCCCATTAATATGGTTGCTTTCTTTTCTTGTTTGGCCGTTAATATCAATCCGGTAAATATTCCTAACAAAGAACTTGCAATAGCGGGAACGGTACTTAGCAAGCCTTCCGGATCATAATCTGCTTTATAGTTATGGGAACCGAAAACTTTTACATCTATCCAATTTGCCAAATTATTGGGTGCTCTTTCCAAAGTAGACGCAACACCATCTACAGGAACAACCGTCATCAATAACCAATAGCCTATCAATAGTATTACGGTAACCCAAATCAATTTCTTCCAACTTAGATTTATAAATAATATGGCCGTAAAAAAGAATACGACACCAATTCGCTGCAACACACCTGGAAAACGGATATCACTAAACTTTTTAAAGAACGGATAATGAACTAGGAACGCTCCCAAGAAAAGACCTAGAGCTATTAACTTTAGTGCCCTTATTGCAATTTTTTTATAGGTGCTGGCATCTACTGTTTTATTTTTATAAGAGAAAACTATTGATGTTCCTACAATGAACAAAAAGAACGGAAAAACCAGATCCGTTGGTGTATAGCCATGCCAATCTGCATGAAGTAATGGCGCATACACATTAGACCAAGTCCCAGGTGTATTCACCAATACCATTAACAAAATGGTTGCGCCCCTAAAAATATCAACCGATAAAATTCTATCGCGCATTATGCTTACTTTATAGTATGTTTCCTTTTAATTTGTTCCAGGCCTTTATTAAAAGTAATCCCGCAACAATAGATACCACGGTCAATACCATTGCCTGTACCGTTCTACCATAGATCCAATATCCCGTGGCAAACATGATAGAATAAATTAATAGCACGCCCAATAACATGGCTGTTATTCCTGCGGGAACGCTCCACTTTTCTTTATCCTTAACAATTTCCACATCATCGGCATTGGCTTCACTAACTACTTTGGACCAACCCGGACCGCCTGGCTGAATTTTTTTGTAAAATCCTCTCAGCGTTTCATTAGATTCCGGTTGTGTTATAAAGGTGGCGATCAACCAAATAACAGTTGTTACCACTACAATAAATATGTACTCCGACCAATCTGGCAAAAGTCCAGTTTCCGCGGCAAAAAGATATGCACCAACCGGAGTCAATTTTAATATAATGGAAATAATACCTGATGCGAACATCGCCGTAATCTCGCTCCACGCATTAATTCTCCACCAGAACCATCTTAGAATAAAAATTAATCCTGTACCTGCACCAAATGCCAACAATACATCAAATAACTGCAATGCATTTTGTAGCAACAATGCCAATGCCGCACTGAATATCATTAAAACAACCGTAGAAATTCTACCTACTGCAACCAATCTTTTTTCAGAGGCATCTGGATTGATCTGCTGCTTATAAAAATCGTACACTATATATGAAGAACCCCAGTTTAATTGGGTGCTAATTGTACTCATATATGCCGCTACCAATGATGCCAAAACAACGCCTAACAATCCGCTAGGCAGTTTGGTCAACATGGCGGAATACGCTAGATCATGCCCTAATTTATCTGCGGTTACATTGGGGAAAGCTTCTTGAATGCTAGCCAAATCCGGGTACACTACTATAGACGCCAGCGCAACTAAAATCCACGGCCATGGGCGTAATGCATAGTGCATAATATTAAAAAAGAATGTAGCACCAATTGCATGGTTTTCATCTTTTGCCGCCAACATACGTTGGGCAATATAACCCCCGCCACCTGGCTCTGCACCTGGGTACCAAGAACTCCACCATTGTACTGCAAGGGGAATAATGAATAATGTTATCAATGCTTTCTTATTACTAAAATCTGGAAGGATATTTAATTTAGAGCTTACATTTTCATCTGCCATTAAAGCTTCTATACCTCCTACTTCAGGAATGTTTACCAAGTAATATGCAGCTCCAATAGCACCTGCCATGGCTACGAAGAATAATAGGAAATCTGTATAGACAACTCCTTTGAATCCGCCAAGGGCGCTAAACGTTACCGTTATTAAACCCGCACTAACCACAGTTTGCCAAGGCTCTAGCCCTAACATTATGCTTCCTATTTTAATTGCTGCCAAGGTTACGGCAGACATGGTTATTACATTAAAGATTACCCCTAAATACACCGCCCTGAATTTTCTTAAAAAACTTGCCGGCTTACCACCATAGCGCATTTCATAAAACTCTAGGTCTGTATTTACATTGGATTTACGCCAAAGTTTTGCATAAACAAAAACCGTCAACATACCCGTAATCAAAAAGCACCACCATACCCAGTTACCAGACACTCCGTTGGTTCTAACAATATCGGTTACCAAATTAGGTGTGTCCGTAGAAAATGTAGTTGCTACCATTGATAATCCCAATAACCACCAAGGCATTGTACGTCCCGAAAGAAAAAATTCTGAAGAATTCTTACCTGATTTTTTTGATACATAAATGCCTATGCCCAAGACAAGAGAGAAGAAAACTATAATAAAGGTATAGTCTAAGGTACTGAGTTCCATAAAATGGTTTTTGGTTGATTGTTAAAGATATGTTTTTTTAGGATATTTTTGTCGCTAATACGCTAAACGTACGATGTGCTTCTATCAATGACTTCTGAGATTACCCCAACCGTATGGATCCTTGCTTTTGGGGCAACATTTATCATAGGACTTTCCAAAGCCGGCATTAAAGGTATTGCCGTATTGAACGTAACTTTTATGGCATTGGCATTTGGGGCCAAAGAGTCTACCGGTATGGTTGTACCACTATTGATCTTAGCGGATATTTTTGCCGTTATCTATTACAATAGGTACACCCAATGGAAATATGTTTTTAAGGTACTGCCCTGGATGGTGTTTGGACTGTTGATAGGCGTGGTCATTGGGAATGAATTACCTGAGAAGTTTTTTAAAATAGGTATGGCCATCATCATTATTATTACTGTTATAATGATGTTCTACTGGGACCGTAAAAAAGATAAGAATGTACCCTCTCATTGGTCTTTTGCGGGTTCTATTGGTACCATAGCTGGTATTACGACCATGGTGGGCAATCTGGCCGGAGCATTTTCCAATATTTATTTCTTGGCCATGCGTTTGCCTAAAAACCATTTTATTGGCACAGCTGCTTGGTTGTTCCTAATTGTAAATGTTCTGAAACTACCTTTTCATTTTTTTGTTTGGGAAACCATATCTCTCCAATCCCTTTCCTTAAACCTGATTCTCTTGCCCGGTATATTATTAGGATTTTTTGTGGGAGTGCGATTTATAAAAGTGATCAAAGAGGCTTTTTTCAGAAAAATGATTTTGGTACTTACTGCTGTGGGCGCCATTTTGATCATGTTAAGCTAAAAATCTATCTATTTTGTCCCGTTTAAAGAGTTTAAGATTGAATAGCGTCTGTTTATTTAAGAAAAGAGTTATTCCATAGGTCTTTTAACCTTTAATTTTATAACATTAACTAGCGATACACGTGTTATGAACATTATAGGTAATTTTATTAAAGGGGTCATTAATGTAACCGACAAGATTACAGGCGAGAACGATCCGGTTCTAGAACAAAAGGAAGTCTTGAGAACTTTGTTGGAAACGGCCAAGGACACCTCTTTTGGTAAGGCCTATGAATTTGAGAAAGTTCTGAAAAATGACAATCCACAACAAGCATTTCGAAATGCAGTTCCTTACTTTGATTATAATCAGATCAACGATACTTGGTGGCACAAATTACATGAAGGTCAGACCGATGTTACATGGCCCGGAAGTCCAGATTATTTTGCACTGAGTTCCGGTACTACTGGTAAAACAAGTAAACGTATTCCCGTAACCGATGAAATGATAAATGCCATTAGGCAAGCAGGAATTAAGCAAGTGCTAGCGATTTCAAATTTTGACCTTCCGGCTGAGTTTTTTGAAACCGGTATCTTAATGTTGGGGAGTTCTACGGATTTAATAGAAAATGACGATCACCTAGAAGGTGAAATTAGTGGTATTAGCGCTAGCAATATACCATCTTGGTTTAGTGGATATTACAAACCAGGTAAAGAAATTGCACAAATTGATGACTGGGACGAACGTGTTGCCAAAATTGCCGAAAAGGCTCCTGATTGGGATATTGGCGCTCTTAGCGGTATCCCCTCTTGGATAGAATTAATGCTGAAAGAGGTCATAAAAAAGCATAACCTCAACAATATTCATGATATATGGCCCAACCTGCAGGTGTATACTTCTGGGGGTGTAGCATTTGGACCCTATGAAAAAAGTTTTAATGCTTTAATGGGTAAACCGGTAACGGTAATTGACACCTATTTAGCATCTGAAGGGTTTATCGCTTTTCAATCCAGACCTGAAACCGATGCCATGAAATTGGTAACGGATAACGGAATTTATTTTGAATTTGTTCCGTTTGATCCAGACTATATTTTGGAAGATGGTTCCCTATCACGAGACGCCCCCTCATTAACACTTTCAGAGGTAGAGAAAGGACAAAATTATGTGCTGATCATTAGTACGGTTAGTGGCGCGTGGCGCTATTTAATTGGCGACACCATTGAATTTACCGATGTGGAACGGGCCGAAATCAAAATAACCGGTCGCACCAAATTTTTCCTGAATACGGTAGGTTCACAGTTATCGGTCAATAAATTAGATGACGCATTACAAGAAGTTATGCACACTTTTGATATTGAAATTCCGGAGTATACCTTGTGTGCCAAAAAATATAAGGATGGATTTTATCATACGTGGTATTTAGGAACCACGGCAAACAATGACCCAAAGGAAATAGCCAAGAAATTGGATGAATCTTTAAAAGGGGCCAACAAAAACTACAAGGTTGCGCGATCAAAAGCCTTGAAAGGCGTCAAGGTTTTTATGGTTGAACCAGAAATTTTCTACGAATGGAATGACACCAATAAAAAGAAAGGCGGACAAGTAAAAATGGAACGGGTTATGTCCGAAGAAAAATTTGCAGCATGGGAAGATTTTGTTGAAAAACAGCATTGATCTAATCTATACTATTCCTTTTCAACCTTATCACGTTCTTCCACCAAATGCATAATTTCCTCTGGGGAAAGGTAAAAGTTTTTAATACGCTCCACATACTCTGGTGCTAAGCCGGCCTTCTCTAGAATAAATTCCTTCGTTGCCAATATATACGTTTCCATCCCATGGTTCACCGCAAAGGAGTCTGCCCTGCGTTCTGCTTCCCTTATATATTTTTTGGAGGTTAGGTAACTAAAGCCAAACCCTATTAAATTTAAACCGCTTCGCTTTTGAAAATCCATAACATGCCCTAATTCATGGCCCAACCAACCAATCATTATTTTGGCAGGCATGTCTTTTGTATAATACACAGAATCAGCAATATTTATTTTTTCGCTGATCAATATTTTGTACGACCTGTTTTTTCTTGATTTAAAAATACTTGAGAATTTAGGCTGTGCCTGCATGGTAGATTTTTTAATGTTCTTCTTGAATTTAAATTCTATTGAAGTATCTTCCAGTTCAGGATAATGTGCCAAGGCTATCTTTGCCTCTTCTAAAATTTCAGTGGGTATTATATGCTGTGCGTTCGCCGCCATAGGTATGCCAAAAATTAAAAGGAATAAAATTTTCAAGATTGATAATATATATGTTATAATAAGGGACTAAAAAACTTGGCCAGTCCTTCTAAAAATTTGCTGAATGCAGACCTCTTTTTAAATGAGTCCAATTCAAGTTTTACTTCTGTTTTACAATGTGACATAAAAAACTTTTCAATTTCGCCAGCTTTTTCCTTATCATATAAAATGGCATTGGTCTCAAAATTATGTTCAAAACTTCTATAGTCAAAATTTCCTGATCCTACCGATACAATTTCACCATCTATGATAATTACCTTACTATGTGAAAAATCTGGTCGTAAATAAATGTTCGTGCCTACTTCCAATAAATTTTCAAAAGTAGAGAACATACTATATTGTGCTAATAGCGAATCTGATTTTCTTGGGGTAAGCAATGTTACCTTTACACCGCTAAGCGCCGCAATCCTTAGAGCTTCTAAAACGGGTTCTCCCGGAATAAAATAGGGGTTGGCAATACAGATACTTTCCTTGGCAATATTGATCATTGCCAGGTATTGTTGCATTATAGCCGGGTATCTGGAATCCGGGCCGCTTGAGATTACCTGTACAACCGTTTCCCCTTGAGGTTCTATTTTAGGAAAATACCTATCTTGAAGCAACAATTCTTCTTTCCCGGCAAAATGATAGTCTTTTACAAATATGCGTTGTAAACTGTTTACCGCAGGACCGTTTATTTGAATATGTAAATCTTGCCATATTCCTAAATCAGAAACCGGTTTCATGTATTTATCCGATACATTGAACCCTCCTGTAAATCCGATCTTGCCATCAACAATGACAATCTTCCTGTGGTTCCTATAATTTAGCGTAAACAACAAATTTCCAAATCTTATGGGTAGGGTAGAGTGCGCCTTTACCCCAATTTTCCTAAATCGTTTAACTAACTTGCCCCGCATAGAATTACTTCCCAGAGAGTCGTACAACATTCTTATCTCTACCCCTTCCTTTACCTTTTTTTGAAACAATTCATAAAAGCGGTCTAATAGCATACCGTCTTCCAAAATGTAATACTGCATATGAATAAACTCTTTGGCTTCTTCCATAGCTTTGAAAATTGCGCCAAATGCTTCTTCTCCGCTATTTAACAAGGTAATTTTGTTGCCCTCATAGGGAGCAAAATAGCTATTCTTTCTTATAAGAGAAGCAAGTTTGTTCTGCTTGTATTCCTTAAATTCATGTACACTTTGCTCCCCTCCCTTTAATTCCTTGTAGGTTTCTGAATATAACTTTCGTTTTTCTGTCTGTTTTAATTTGAACAACTTAAATTTTCGGCGGTTAATGCCAAACAAGTAATAAAATAGAGGGCCTAAGAATGGTAAGATAATTACAGAAAGTGACCAACTGATCATTTTAGTGGCCCTGGAACCATTAAATATAATATTGATAATACTCCATAAAGTAACCGTTATATATGCAAGCCAAAAGAGCGTCGTCATTGGTAAAAATTTGTTCTACAACAAGATAGTATATTTTAATGGGTGCTTAGGCCTTAATATTCGTTTAAGACACTTTTCATTTGATACGAGTTAATTATAGAACTTCATTGTGACTAATTTTATAAAAAAGTGATGGGAACAATTGCTATGGACAAAAAACAGATAACGCTATATTATAGCTCGGAAAATTCCTTAGGGAAACAGGTAAATGCATATGTTGAATCTTCTGAACTGGAACATTTGACCATAGATATTGCCAAGACCAACGTTACCGGGACCCAATGGGCAGAACTGGCCGATGGTCTAAACAAAAATATTTCTGAACTGATAGATCAAGACCATGCCGATTTTAAAAAGGTGTATGGAGAGGATAATGTTTCTCTGGATCATGATGGATGGTTAAAGGTATTGGACAAGAATCCTAGTCTTTTAAAATACCCAATAGTAATAAAAGGAACTACATTCCTAGAACTAAAAAGTGCATCGGACTTTAAGCAATACATGAATCCGGATAGTGCAGGGTTAGACAAGCCTTATAACAAAGAGTAGTATTCTTACCTAGGCATTAATTGCATTGCTGATTTTAACCTGTGGTGCCCAACAATTTCTACTATTAAGATAACCGGCAATTTGCATGAACAAATTTTTAAAATGGTCCATAGCGCTAGGCTTTATTGTAATTGGGGGATACCTGTTTGCCCAATGGCAAATGAAACTACAGGTAATTGACTTTTTACATAGAAAGGTTCCCAGTCATATTAATTTTGACTACGACAATCTTAAAATCAATCTTCTTAAAGGAAATATTCAATTCAATGATATTGAAGTGGTAAGCCTGGGAAAACAGACTTCCTCGTGCGAAATCATGGTTAGTGCCCAACAATTATCTATTAACGGATTTAGTTATTGGAGCCTTTTTCTAGAAAATTCCATACAGGTGAAATCCTTGTTACTCTCCAAACCCCATCTTAAATTTAAGACCTGCCCCAACGAGAATGATGATCAGGAAACGAACAAGACCAATCCTATTAAATTATTAAAAGAAATAGCTATTGATGAAGTTTTATTTGAATCTGGAAAAGTATCCATATTTAATTCTAAAGAGGACCAAGAGCTGTTATCCATTGCAGCAATAGACCTTAGTCTTAAGGACATTACCACTAATGCTAAAATCATAAAAGCGTACGTCCCCTTTACTTTTACAGACTACAACATTTCCTTGAATGAGCTAAATGCACCATTAGGTAATTTTGAACGGTTGCAATTGGCAGAAATGAAATTAGATAATGAGAACATAATGATCCATGACCTCTCATTACAGACCATACCATCAAAAAAAGAATTAAGCCAAAAAATAAAATACCAAAGAGACCATATAGATTTACGTATCCCCATTATTAAAATTGCCGAGCATACCTATAAGAGGCAAAATGATACGCTACAATTAAATTTTGACTCCATGTCCTTAAACGGGCCAAATTTAGAAGTATATAGAGACAAGTCTAAACTGCAAAATTTAACAAGAAGACCCTTATATGGGGAAATGCTCCGCCATCTACCTTTCAAAATCAATATACATGCTACGCACATTAATAAAGGTACCATTGTATATGAAGAGAATATTCCAAACAAAGTCAAGGCCGGTGCTTTAAGTTTTGAACATTTGAATGCTTCTATAAATAATTTATCCAACCTAAAGAGTAATAAGGAACATGTGGACATTAATATTGAATCTGATCTTATGGGAGCAGGTAAGTTTGAACTTAATTGGAAGTTTCTTGTCAATGATGAAAAAAACAGGTTTTTAATTAGCGGAGGACTATCCAATTTTAAGACTGAAAAGTTAAATGAATTTTTAACACCTAATCTAAGAACGCAAACAACAGGCACTATAGATCAAATGTATTTTACAATTTCCGGAGACGATTATACAGCCAGTGGAGATATTAAAATGAACTATGAGGATTTCAAATTCCAGGTTTTGGATAAGGAGCGGAAAGGGGTCAAAAAAATCCTTTCCTTTATAGGAAACCTATTTGTTAACGATGGGTCTAAAGCAGATGAGGATGGTTTTAGACATGGTACTATTTCTGTAGAACGCGTACAACATAAATCATTCTTTAACTACTTATGGGTTAATTTACAAGATGGTCTGTTAGATGTTCTAACGGGTAATGGCAAAAAAGACTAAATAAGGATATAATAAAAAAGCCAAGCATAAAACTGCTTGGCCCATATATGCATGATACTACATATTAGTTGTCATCTGTTGCGTCCTCAACGGCATCTTCTACTTCTTCCGCACCATCTTCAATGCCATCACCAACATCTTCTATACCTTCTTCCATTTTTTCTCCTGCTGTTTTTTCTTCTCTACAACTCATGGCAACACCAATAGTCATAAGTGCAAAAACAAACATTAATATCGATTTTCTCATAATAGTCATTTTAATTAGGTTAATATTCTATAACGATTCATTAATAAAACCAATTATTAATTCAACCATTGTTCCCTACAAAGTTGCAATTATCTAAAAGCACTCCTTAATGATATAAAAATAAATATTGACTCATCTGAATTTTATAGGTAAGATATTGATTTACAGTAGAAATTACCTTTAAACTCATTAAACTATTACCAGCATTTTTAATTATATATCCGGGTATTCGTTGGGCATGAGCATACTGTCATACGAAATATCTTGATTGAACAAACCCTTTGCTATGGGGTTGGCCATTAAATTTTCAGAATTGCTTGATGCTAACATATTCAGTGCATGTTCCTTTGATATGTTGGGATCTAGCCATTCATTTTTATCTGCCTTATTGATAATTAAAGGCATAAAGTCAACTAAATTCTGATATTTTTTAACGAAATCATCGTTTGGGCCAGTAAGGATGGTGCATGTTAAAAAACCATCATCTAGCATGGTATAAATTCCTGCAAAAAATAAAACACCTTCATCTTTTGCCTTTATAAAATAAGGATGTATTTCACCATTATGCAGCCATGAGGTAAAATACCCCGTAACCGGTATTAAACACCTTTTGTGCAGTAATGAATCCTTATACCACATGTTGGATTTTAAGGAGTTTATATGGATATTCAATGTATTCGTTAATTTTTGAAACAGCTCCCATTCCTCTTGATAATTACTGGGTAACAATCCCCAGATTGCCGGATAAATTGTGTCCGGCCGCTCCATTGTAATAATGGGTATGGAAACTTCAGACAAACCACTGATTACAACTTGTGGTTCATATAATATAGGATACTTGAACAACGCATTGGCCTCAAGTTCCAACTGCGCTCTATTTGCTGTATTGGAAAGTTTATAATACATAAGGATATAGCTTTTTTATGGGAAAGATACATGGGATAACCGCAACCTCTTTGTTCATAAACATATAAAGCTAATCCATTAAAAATAAGTGGGTTATTTTAATTTCTTGTGTAAAAATTATTGTTTTTTAACCCTTAATTGCAACTTTTATTCCAAAAAAAAGGGAGGCATAATGCCTCCCCTTTTCAACTCCTAACCAAACCTTATTTTAAATCCTCCAACATTTTAATATTGGACAGACCATTCTCAATGGCCTGTTTTTGACTTTTTAATACTGTGGAAGTGGTAGAGGGCAAAGACGTATCTTTCAACACTTCTTCATATTCCTCTAATGCAGCTTTTTCCCCTCTAATAGCCTCTTCTAACATAGACTCTTCATCATCTAAGGAAAATAATGCCTTAACATCCATCCAGGCTCTGTGTGCCTTACCGGTTAAACTATCTCCTTTGTCAATTTCCTGTCCAAAAGATTTAATTTCAGATTTTAGCTCATGTCCAAAGTCATAACGTTGTTGCGCCTTACTTTGAAAAAATGACCTTAACTGTGTATGTTCCGTGTTTTCCGCAGCTTTTTTAAATCCTTTTTCAGCATCATATGTTTTTTCCAATAATGCATTTAATTTTTCTCCTACTTCTGCTGTATATGTACTCATTGTTTCTATTTTTAAATGATGTGATTATTTATTTAATGATGTCAATCACAATTACATCTTGTAAAATCTATTTCTACTCTTGAAATCCTGTAATTTTTTCTTTAATTCCTGAGTGTTTTTTGCTTCTCCCGTGTTGGAACGCATAAGTATATATTCCAAATCAATATCACAAAAACCCTCTTCTTCTACTTTCTTCAAACGCCTAACCTCTTCCTTATCCGCTAAAAAATAATCCTTAATTATTATAGCTATACAAGCCGAAGCTATTAGTATTGAAATACCTGAAATTAATTCTACCATGCTATATATGTCATATTTTAACAGCTAAATTACCTTCATTACAATAGAATTATTGCCTTTATACATTCAAGACTTAACTCCTTTCAATTGGGTTAAGTTTTATGTGAAATGAATTAAAAAAACGACGCAATTAAATATGATTTATCTTAACAATTCAAGAACTTTATACCTCTGATAGTTCTCTCGTTTGTGCTCCTTAAATGGAAAAAATTCCATCACCGGTTCTCCAAACTACAGCGGTGATGGAAAGCGCAAACCTTTTAAACTTTATATATGATACGAAAAGGCACTCAAGTAAAATGGTCATGGGGAAATGGTACGGCAGAAGGTAAGGTTGAAGAATCCTATTCTTCCAAAATCACCAAAACCATAAAAGGCAATGAAGTCACCCGCAATGGGGAAGATGGTAATAAGGCCTTATATATAAAACAGACAGATGGCGACCATGTGTTAAAGTTAGAAAATGAAGTAGACCGGGTATAATTTTATTCCCTTAAATGTTATACAACATCCCTTTCCTTATCAAAGCGTCTTCTTTAAGTCGGTAAATGGATCGTAACTTTGAATGCATTTCAATAAAACTTGCTCTGCTGCAGTTTGATATTCCTTTTGTTTTTGCGCGTCTATAGAACCAAGGGCTTTGAACAACCTTTTTTCTTCATATTCCCTCACGATAAAAGGATGTACATAATATTTTCTACACACATTTCTAGAATTGCCCAAGGCTTCCGCTGTTCTATCAAAGGCATGAAGAATATTCTTTTTTAACACCGCTTCATCTTCCGTAAATTCATTTTCTGCCAAGGATTCAAAGAAAATAATAGTACCGGCCCAAGTCCTAAAATCTTTTGCGGTAAACATTTGCCCACTTATTTGCTGCAGGTATTCGTTAACCATTCCGCTTTCTACTCCGGTTTTTACCCCGTTTTCATCATAAAACTGAAACAATTCCCAACCCGGAATTTCTTCACACTGCAAGACCAATCTTCGCAATCTTTTATTATTTAAGGTAATACTATGTTTTTTACCTTTTTTTCCGGTAAACTCAAATTTTAGTTTGTTTTTGCTAATTTTTAAATGACGGGTTCTAAGGGTAGATAGACCATAGGTTTTATTTCTTTTGGCATATTGTTCATTTCCAATGCGTATATGGGTTTCTTCCATCAACCTTACAATCAATGCCAGGACCTTCTCCTTGGACCAACCTGGTAATTGCAAATCTTCATCTACCTTCTTTCTTATTTTGGGTAGCAGCTCGCCAAAATGTGCCATTCTAGAAAATTTTGTCCTATTCCTAACTTTTAACCATAAATCATGATACCTATACTGCAATCTTTTTTTAAGATCATAACCCACGGCCTGTAAATGAGCATTGGATATTGATGCAATTCTAACTTCTTGCCATGCCGGGGGTATAACCAATTTTTCAATACGGCTTAACTCTTTCTTTTTCTTTAGGGGCTTGTTCCTATATATGTATTGAAATTTTTCCTTTTCCTTGATTCTTAAAATTGACAGCTTATTGCGGTCTATATATTTTAACTGCATATGTGCTGCAATTTCCGCTGGCTCACTTTCTACAAGTTGGTTATAATCCATTTTCAACACCTTTATATTGTTCTTAAACGTTTTGCACCACTGGCAATATAAGATTCAATTTTGTTTATTATTTTTAATTATAGTCTAAACAAAAATACACTGCAAAGCAGGTTTTTACTACTTCAATCCATCCTAAAACTAACCTCATCAACTCTTTTTTTATGTTTGATAATATTTTTATTGAAGTACAATTTTTACGAAACGGACCTATTTTACATTATGGAAAGGCATACCTTAACCCCATAAAACAACCTATTTATGAAAGGGTCCCCAATGTTGATTTGCATACCGGATATAAGCGGTTTTACCGAATTTATGAGTGAAACAGATTTTGAGCTTAGTTCTAAAATTATTCCGGCATTATTAAACCAGATAATATATACCAATGAAATTGGTTTAAAAGTATCAGAAATAGAGGGCGATGCCGTTCTTTTTTTTAAGACCGGTAAAATGCCTACCCTAGAAAAACTTATACATCAATGTAGAATATTCTATACCGAATTTTATAAGGAGCTAGATGTTCTAAGAAAGAAGCATAAAGAAAATACAGATGCCGCTTCTATTCCTGAAATATTGGGCCTTAAAATTATTCTACACTACGGTAAGGAAATTGCCCTTACCAAAGTAGGCAATAGTATAAAACTGTTTGGCGAAGACCTTATCGTTGCTCACAAACTTTTAAAAAACAAGGTTAGATTAAATGACTATTTGCTCTTAACCGAAGGTTTGGCCAATTACTACAAACAAAACAATTTAGATGAGCATTTTGATTGGGCGTCCTTAAAACAGAATGCTACCGAGTATGACCATGTGGGCAAAATAAACTATTACTACATTAATCTTAAGCCCTTGGTCAACCCATAAACGCCCTTGATGGTTTAATGAATTTTAATTGCGTTGATCTATAGTTGCAATGAGTTAAGTACCCCAAGCAATTACGGTTAAATTTGTACTGTTAAACCTTAAACAAAAATTCATGAGCTATTTAGACCTAAAATCAAAAGATATAGAACCCATAGTAAAAGAGCTGAACACCTTATTGGCAGACTTCAATATTTACTATCAGAACCTTAGAGGATATCATTGGAACGTTCTTGGCAAAAACTTTTTTGACCTACATATAAAATTTGAGGAACTGTACACGGATGCCAGGATTAAAATTGATGAAATTGCAGAGAGGATCCTAACCTTAAGACATCATCCTACTAGTGAATTTTCAAAATATGTTGAACTTTCCTCAATTAAGGAGACTTCATCCTTAATACCTGATCAGCAAATGGTCAAGAATATTCTTGAACAACATGAGGCCATTCTAAAACAAATGAGCAAAGTGGTTAAAAAAGCGGAAGCTGCAGGTGACGAAGGTACAATAGATATGATCGGCGGTTATATAGGAGAAATTGAAAAAGTAAGTTGGATGTTAGATGCCTGGTCCAAAGAATCAAGTGACTAGAGTTCTACAAAGTATAGAAAATAAAAACACCCCTAAATGGGGTGTTTTCGTTTGTATATATTTTCAAAGTTTCCTTAGTAAATAATAGGCACACAAAATTATTGGTAATACGCTACTTTACTATTTTCTTCGCGAGATATAAAAACCCGAACTTCTTAACTCCGGAAAGTAAGGTAGATAACCAGTTATACGGACTTAAATCTTCTTTAACATCATGCTTTAAACCCTTAATTTCTTCCAAGGCAATTTCACGCTCTAACTTAAGTCGCTTAAGGTGGTATTCTACTTCATCTAAATTCTTGTACATAGGACCGTTTTAATTAAAAAATTTAACCGACAGTTTCTTAACCAGTAAGTTATCTATCTTCTTTCTCAATAAATAAGCAATGACCAACAAGACAATGAAAATTGCCGTTGCAATTAAACAAGAGGCTACCATGCTATCTAAAATGTTTCCCAAAGCAATAACTCCGGCAACACTTAAAAAAATAAGAGCCAAAAAACCAAGACCACCAATTACCACTATTTTAAGTAGCATACCAGTGGTCGTGCTTAATTGTTGAAACACTTTAAGCCTATAATACTCTTGGGTTTTCTTATAGTAAATTTCGCCTACATCTATTGCTTTATTAGATGTATCGTTAAGTGATTCAATGATTCCCATTTTTTATGATGTTTTCTGCAATTTCTTGTTCTTAGACTTTAATTCCGCTAATTTTTTCTCTAAGGTTGAAATTACGTCCTCTGTCTTATAACTTAAATCCGTTACCAAAGAATCTACCCTGGTATCCAAGGATTGTTTTTCGTCCAAAACTTTAGACGCTACTTTGTTTTTTAGGTCTACTGCACTTTCTGCCAGATTGTTCTTAGTTGCAGCTGCTTGGTCCGCAATTAACTTTCTGGTATTTTCTCCCTTATCGGGTGCATATAAAATTCCTAGTGCGGCCCCTATGGCAGAACCTGCTATAATGGCCAATAATGTATTTCCGCTATTATTCATGGTATTGTTTTTTTATTAATCTTAAATTTTGATTTAGAACGATATCGTTCTATACAAATGTCAATAAATCAAGGGGATAACCTTGACTCAAAACCTATAAATATTAACGGTAACCAAATGCTTAAAAGGGTTAACATTTAAATGAAACGCATTAAACCCTTGTCGCATCAAAATTTAATTTTGTAACCATGAAAGAGATTACATCTAAAAACCCTTATAACGGTAATACCATTGGTACATATACCAAGGATACCCATGAGACTGTAAATAAGAAATTGAAAAAATCTATAGCGGTAACGCCCCAATGGCAAAAAACCAGTATTAAGACAAGATGTCAATTACTTTCTAATATTTCATCGCTACTTATAGAACGGAAAGAACAATACGCTAAACTCATTACCCAAGAAATGGGTAAACCTATTTCCCAAAGTATTTCTGAAATAGAAAAATGTGCTTTGGCATGTGATTTCTATGCGACCAATGCGGAAGATTTTTTGGCCGATGAACTTATTGATACGGATGCTCATGAAAGCTTTATCAGCTATGATCCATTAGGATGCATTCTTGCGGTCATGCCATGGAATTATCCTTTTTGGCAGGTCATACGTTTTGCCGCACCTACCTTGACCGCAGGTAATACGGCATTGTTAAAACATGCTTCCAATGTAACTGGTTGCGCCAAGGCCCTAGAACAATTATTTATTGATGCTGGATATCCTGATGGATGTTTTCAAAATATAATTGCAGGACATGAAGACATAGAAACCTTGGTTTCAAATGAACATGTAAAAGCGGTCACCTTGACCGGTAGTGAAAAAGCGGGGAAGGCTATAGCAAAATTGGCCGGTGAAAACCTTAAGAAATCTGTATTGGAACTGGGCGGCAACAATGCGTGTATTGTTTGGGAAGATGCAGATTTAGATGCTCATATGGACACCATGGTCAAAGCCCGCATGCAAAATACGGGACAAAGCTGTATTGCCGCAAAACGCTTTATTGTCTGTGCAGATATATACGATGCCTTTGTGGAGCAATTTACGGCCAAGGTCAAAGATTTAACATCTGGTGACCCCATGCAAGAGGATACATATATTGGCGTAATGGCTCGTGAGGACTTGGCAGAAACACTACAGCAACAAATTGATGATTCCCTTACCAAGGGAGCTAAAATTACACTTGGCAATGAAAGACAAGGGGCCTATTTCTCCCCTACGATCATTACCTATGTTACCGTAGACATGCCCGTATTCAAGGAAGAAACTTTTGGTCCGGTCGCAGCGATAATAAAGGCCAAGGATAGGGAAGAGTCGCTGGCATTGGCCACAGATTCCAGATTTGGCCTAGGTAGCATGTTGTTTACACAAGATATAGATGCCGCATTTAACGCTATTTCCAATATCCCGGACGGTGCTTTCTTTGTGAACGAAATGGTTAAGTCCGATCCGCGGTTACCCTTTGGCGGCACAAAAGCATCAGGCTATGGAAGGGAACTATCAAAAGAGGGAATATTGGAGTTTGTAAATAAAAAAACAGTATACATAAACAAATAAAAAAAGCTATGAAACAAGACAGTGAAAAAACAAAATTTGTTAAGGAACCAGAAGAGGATACAAGAGAATATATCCTTCAGAAAAATAAGAAAACAAAATTAGGGGCAACTATAGTCATTGCTTTTCTAGTGCTTCTAATCATTGGTATCATCGTATCCAATGTGTTCTTTACCAATTAAAATACCTACGTCCCAAATATTCACTAAAATCATTATATGACCAAACGACCCTTTTTATTAAAATGGTACTTTTCACATAAATACAGCAGATCACTTATTCTTGCTGTTTTTATGGTGCTTGCATCATGCGCAACTTTAAAGGAGCAAAAAGCTACTGCTGTAACGGCTGACCTTGATAGGGCGGATAAAAAAATAACCCATTCCTTTTTCATTGCAGGCGGTTTGGGCAATTTATCCACCACACCCAATGACGCACTTTTAAGGCAGTTTAAGGAGGAGTTAAATGGCGCCTCAACAACTAGTACACTCATTTTTACGGGGGATAATATTAGCCCTGATACCGGTAATTGGAAAACCGACAGCCTACTTGTTCAACAACAATTGCAACTGTCTGCCAATTTCAAAGGGGAAATCATTTTCTTGCCCGGAAACAATGAATGGAAAAGTTACGAGCTAGATAAAATAGAAAAGGTTGAAAATTTACTTAAAAATGTAAATAGGGAAGGTACAAAAGTAGACCCCAACAACGGTTGCCCTATAGAGCACAAGGTCATTAATGAAAATCTGGACCTTATTCTTATAGACTCTAAGTGGTTTGTCTCTAACTGGTCCAGAATTGAGGACATCAATAGTAAATGTACTGATATTGTTACCAGAAGACGCTTTATGGAAGAGTTGGAAGGTTACATTGGCGATGGCCAAGGCAAAAATATCGTTATTGCCATGCACCACCCGGTATTTACCAATGGTATTTATGCCGGTAAAACTACTTTTACCGATCATATGAAACCCCTACCATTGGCCGGCACGGTCAAAAATGCGGTGATGGACCTTGGGGCTTTTAATCCAGAGCACGTAAATTCCAGAAGGTATAATTACCTAAGAATTGCGGTTAGCGCTTTGGCTCAGGCAAATGACCGGATCACCTTGGTTTCTGGTCATGAGGAAAGTCTACAATTACTTGAGGGTGGAGGTTTACATCAAATTATAAGCGGTTCCCTAGGTTCTAAAAGTGCCACCAAATTAGGTCCCGGAAAGATTACGGCTATAGGCGGGTCTATAGATTTCAACGGGAAATATGCTTATGGCGACCGTGGTTTTGCACGGTTGGATTATTTTGAGGACGGTAGTTCCAAAGTCACCTTTGTCTCTGAAAACGACCTTAAAGACCATAAAACATTTGCCGTTCTGCCTGAGTTTGAAACAAAAAAACAATTTACCAATTTTACCCAGCCCACAGGCAAACATGTGTCGGCAAAAATACTGGAGGACAGATCGGATTATTCTAAAAGCGGATTTTATGAATTTTTGTGGGGCAAGCGCTACCGCTCCTTATATGGACAACCTGTTAAGGCTCCCGTAGTAAACATAGACACCTTATATGGCGGACTAAAAGTGGTTAAGGAAGGTGGCGGACATCAATCTTTTTCCTTACGGTTAGAAGATGCCAACGGTAAACAATATGCCATGCGTTCCCTGCGCAAAAGCGCCCTTAAATTCTTAAAATTTAAACTGCCCGGCATCTCGTACAATACGGCAGATTACCAAGATACATGGGCAGAAAAAGCTATTTCTGACTTCTTTACCACGGCCCACCCATATATGCAATTGGTGGTAGACCCATTGGCCAGTTCCATAGAAATTAATCATTCTGATACAGATTTGTTCTATGTACCCAAGCAACAGGCTCTGGAAGAATACAATGAAGATTTTGGTGATGAGCTTTATTATATAGAACGGCGCCCATCAGAAGAACAGGCCAATTATAAGGGGTACAGAAGAACTATAGATGAAACGGGCAAGGTAACGGATTATGAGAGTACTACAGATATGCTTGAAAAAATTAAGAGCGATGAATCATATACCGTGGATGAAAGAAGTTTTATACGTGCCCGAATTTTTGATATGCTTATAGGTGATTGGGATAGACACCAAGACCAATGGCGTTGGATCGAATATGAAAGTCCAGATGGGGAAAAGGAATTTATGCCGGTACCCCGTGATCGTGACAATGTATTCCCCAGATTTGACGGGAAGGTTATACCCTTCATAAATTGGTTTGTACCCAATACACGTAATTGGGAAACTTATGATGAGGATGTTGATAACGTAAAATGGCTCAACCTATCGGGCGGTAGGTTAGATAGAACCTTGCTTACCTCCTATGGTACAGAGGTGTGGGTGGAGGAGGCCAAGGCCATACAAAAGGGTATGACGACAGAGGTAATTGAAAATGCCTTTAAACGCCTTCCTGTTGAGGTACAGGACGAAACCTCATCATACATCAAAGAAAGTTTGATCGCCCGTTTACAAACCTTACCGCAAGTTGCTAAAGAGTATGCTACTTATCTAAATAAGATCGTGGCAGTTAAAGGAACGGAAAAAGATGATATTTTCACCATCACCAGAATGCCAAACGGTAAAACCAGCATAACGGTTAGACGAATTTTATCCGATGAAAAAAATGAGTTGATGTACTCTAGAACGTTTGACCCCAATATCACCAAGGAAATATGGGTCTATGGCCTGGGGGATGATGATGTTTTTGTTATTGAGGGAGAAGAAAAACCTCAAATTAAATTAAAGCTCATTGGTGGTTACGGAAAAGATATCTACGCTATTAAAAATAAAAAGAAAGTACAAATCTTTGAATGGGAGCATGAAAAAATAACCTTTGAAGAAGAAACTCCCAAAACCCTATTGTCCGATAATTACAGGACCAATACCTTCCATTTTAGGTTTTTTGAACCAAATTATAATATTCTAGTACCCAATGCCGGGTTCAGGACAGATGATGGTGCATTTGTTGGGGTTTCAAATACGTATACCAAAAACGGTATAAACGGAAACTCCTTTAGACAAAAACACAGAGTAAGTGCTAACTATTTCTTTGATTTTCAGGCTGCGGAAATTGCCTATTCTGGTAAATATGGTAGTATTTTCCCGGGTTGGAATTTGGAAATGGATGCATATTTTACCAACGACCGCTTTGTCACCAACTTTTTTGGATATGGCAATGAAACCAGTAATGCAGAAGATGATTTAGGCAGGGATTACTATAGGGCCAGAATTCAGCAATTTAAAGCAAGTGCGGGCTTGGCCTATTACAGTCTAAGATTCAAGGCGCTTTTTGAATCCTTTAAGGTAGCGGACAATGAAAATAGATTATTCAACCCTGCCAACCTTGAAAATGCCCTTTTTGAAAATCAGAAATATGGCGGCGTGGAACTTACAGGTGAGTATGATAGGGACGATGCGGGCGATTTCCCGACCAAAGCAATTTATTTTGGTTTTAGCGCGGGGTATAAAATGAACTTTGACCTTACTAACAATAAATTTGGTTATGCCTCTTTAAAGGTTGGCTTTGACCATAAATTGGAACCTTCCGGTAATTTAGTTTATAGTACAATGGCTGAATATAAAGGATTATTCGATGCCGATACAGTCTTTTTTTACCACACCCCTTCTCTTGGAGGCAGTAACGGCTTAAGGGGATTTAGGGACGAGCGATTTACAGGTAAATCCTATTTTTACCAATCCTCTGACCTAAAACTTAAAGTAAAACGCTATATTACTGCTGTATCTCCCGTAACAATTGGGGTTTACGGAGGTTTTGATTATGGTAGGGTATGGCAGCCAGATGAAGATTCCAATGTATGGCATACATCACAAGGTGGTGGACTATGGATCAGTAGTTTAAAAGCATTAACCTTTAATTTGGGTTATTTTAATTCTAAAGAAAGTAATTTGATTCAAGTTGGTTTTGGTCTATCGTTCTAACAAATAAATCTAATTTTATATTTAAATCATGACAAATACCTTTCCATGTCTTCAATAGTTTCAAAAGCAGCACAATTTGTTAGTGATAAATTGGCATCGGACACCAATCCCAATTATCTATACCATAATTTACGCCATACACAACGTGTGGTACAGAGCACTAAGGAACTTATAGAAGGGGAACAGATTAGTGGAGAAGAGGAGGAATTTCTCCTGTTGGCAGCTTGGTTTCATGATTTGGGATATACGGTCTCTTATAGAAATCACGAGGAAAATAGTTGTGATATGGCCAAGGAGTTTTTATCCGAACATGATTGTTCAGAAAAGCTCATAGACCAGGTTTGTACATTGATCATGGCCACGCTCAAGGATTATGAACCCAAGAACACTCTTGAAAAAATAATGCGTGATGCGGATTCTTCTCATTTTGCCGAGAAAGATTTTTTGGCCACCTCTGAACTTTTGCGCGAAGAACTTGAATCTCTAGGAATTGCGCAATATTCATTAACAGAATGGAGAGAAGAGAATATTAGGTTGTTACGTACCAAACATAGATTTTATACCAAACATGCATTAGAAAATTGGCAGCCTGGCAAGGACAAGAACATTAAAAAATTAATTAAAGGAAAAAAGAAAAATAACAAACTGGCCAAAAAAGAGCAATTAAAGGCCAAATATAAGGGAGAATTGCCTGATAGGGGCATACAGACCTTGTACAGGGTAACCCTACGAAATCATTTAAAATTAAGTGATATTGCAGATACCAAAGCCAATATTCTGCTGTCTGTCAACGCCATTATTATTTCCATGGCCTTATCCAATTTAATTCCAAAACTGGACAACCCATCTAATGATTATCTCATTTATCCAACCTGCGTGTTTATCATGTTCAGTATTGTCTCTATGGTCATGTCCATTTTAGCTACAAAACCAAACGTTACTTCCGGACAATTTACCGAGGAAGAGGTGAACATGAAAAAGGTGAACCTTTTGTTCTTTGGAAATTTCCATAAAATGAAATTGGAACAGTATGATTGGGCCATGTCACAACTTATAAAAGATAAGGACTACATCTATAGTTCCTTAACAAAAGACCTTTATTTTTTAGGAGTTGTTCTTGAAAGAAAATACAGAATTTTACGATGGACATATACCGTATTTATGATCGGTATGGTGCTGTCCGTTATTGTTTTTGGTATAGCCTTAAAATTCTATGGCCCGGAAAGAGTGTTAGAGTTACCGGTTATGCAACCGTAATTGGTGCTATTATTTCCACACTTTAATGGCCTCTTCTGCCATTAATTGTTCTAGATTAAATTCCTTGTGTCTTGCCCCTTTACTAGATGCATAGAACATATTGGAATATATGAAACCATGCTCTTTGGCATCCTGTGCAGAACTGCCGTAATATACTTTATGAATCTTGGCCCAATAAATGGCGCCCAGACACATCATACAAGGTTCACAACTGGTATATAAGGTACAGTCGGTTAAAGTGGTTGTTTTTAATTTTCTACAGGCTTCCTGTATAACCAAAAGTTCTGCATGTTGTGTACAGTCAGATAATGTTTTGACCTTGTTGAAGCCTTCGGCAACAACGGCACCATTCCTCACGATTACCGCACCAAAAGAACCTCCACCATTATTCTTGCCAAGTTGAGCAAGCTCAATAGCCCTGGTCATAAAACGTATGGTATCATTACTCACCTTAATATGGGTTAAAGAAGATTTACTTATCAAGCGCTAAAAAAACAAAACACATTACAATGCCTATAGCGGCAATTACTATGGTAAATTTTATAGCCTTTTCAAGGGGAGTTACTTTCTTGGATTCATCTATATTTACTCTGGTCATTGGTGGTTATTTAAAATTGATACAAAACAAAAATATAGCCAACCATTTCAACTTTTTAACTGAACAAAGTAAATTGTTGCCTGTATTAAATATACGTTAACTAATTGAAATATTGTAAGATAAATCCTATTTATTGTAAGAGTAGGCATGTATTTTGTGCCTCTAGACCCATTACATATCTCGTTTACTTTATACACAAGTAAGAATAACTATAGATAAAAAGGCGCTTATACTACCTGTATAAGAGATTTCTTAAATCTATTTTTAGGAGCATCGCACACGGGACAGGAATAGGTTTCTTCAATATCCTTAAACGCTGTTCCTGCCGGTATACCGTTGTTCTCATCCCCATAAGACGCATCATATACCGTAAAACAATCTTGACATTGAAATAGTTGTTGTTTCGTTTCTTCTACTTCAATATTATTTACTTTTTCGATATCCTCTACGCGACCTAATTGATCAAAATACATTTTACTCAACTCCATCAAAAGTCCTGGCAGCTCTATTTTATCAATATCTTGAGCGTAGGTAATATACTTTTGGCTATTGGGGTCAAAATGTTCAAAATGTAGTACGTTGTAGGTAGGGCGAACTTCAAATTCTTTCACAATGGTGGGCAAACTATTCTTTTCAATAATCACCGAGGCAAAGTGAGAACGCTTACCCACTTCATTGCTAATACCAAAAGTAAGGCCATAAGTGCTTATATCATTTTGATCAAAACTTCTAACCAAATATTTTTTTAACTCCAGAGCTTCTCCATCATCAATAGGTACATGCCAGTTCATCTCTAACTGAGAGTGCCTAACATTAATTCCTCTTTTGCCCAAAAACCTTTCCAGCTCTGGCCTACTGGATTTTTTTATGCCTTTTACCACAAATGATTTCCAAGGTGTAATACAGATTTTACCAATACTGTTATCCAGACAAAAACCACAGAACTCCTTAAGAAATGACAGGTCATATTTATTGTTTCTCCAATAAAGCCCCAACCAATACAGATCTGACCCTAAACGGTTCATGCCTTCATAATAGGGGAAAGTTTGAAAAGGAACCTTTAATTCCTTCTCCATGGTCTTATTGTTCGTTTCTAAATTCTTGTTCATAATAAAGAACAGTTCATCAATATCTGAAATGTCTTCATGTATTTCCTCTATCTGTTTTGATAAGGAATTTATATCCCAACTATAAATAAGAACCGGATAAAATGCAGATGATTTCCAGTGTGGTAGTTTAATATTTAAATACCAATAATCTTCTTGATCTGAGGCTATAAAGTTAAGATTGCCACTAAAAATGGGTACTAATCGCTGTTTTGGATCGGTAACATTGATTTTTAACTTTGGTAAAAAATCAAAGCCTTCTAAAATATATAAATACGTAGAACCTTTTAACCAATGTGTCATATCAAAAATATCTGCCGAAACATATGAGCTAACGATATTCTGATAAGACCTATTGGCAATAATATCGGTATTGAATTTTGATATGCTTTCCAGTTGTTCTTCTTTAGCATCTTTCAGTGGAAACAAAATATCTTGCCTTGAACCAAAATTTACACTTTTAAGTCCGGCAGACTCCAACATGGCAATTATATCTTTCAATTCCCCAGGCGATGTTACTCCGCCTTTTATCAATATTCTATGAAGATCATCGTTCATAACTATTACTTTTAATTTGCCAATACCAGCTGGTTCTTTAATAACTCCTTAATTTCTGGCTTACAACTACCACAGCCTAAACCTGCACCCGTTTCTGAGCATAGTTTGTTGAAGTCTGAACATCCTGCTTTAATGGCATCAATCACATTACCTTCCCCTACTTGACTGCAGGAACATACCAATTTCCCTTTCATAGGTACAGAAGTGGAAGCTCCCCTAAGTAATTCATTGCGCTTTTCAGAAAGTTCTATTTCTTCTTCAATCAATCTTTTAAACTCTGCGAATTCATTTTTATCGCCCAACAGTATAGCCCCTTTAAGGGTGTCGTCCTTTACAATACATTTTTTATAGAATCGTTTACTTACATCCATTAAAATAATTTCTTCATAAGACGAATCTCCTAATGGCGAGTTGACCATACCTATACTGCACAGATCCAAGTTCTCGAACTTTAGAATATTCATTAATACCGAACCATTGTAGATGCTACTAAAGTCACCTAGAATAAAGTTAGCAGCAATATCAGCTTGTTGTTCTGCTGCCGATGTGATACCAAAAAGCGAATTTTTATACTCGGCTATTTCGCCAAGTGCAAAGATTGATGGGTCGTTACTTTGTAAGTATGAATTAACAACGACACCTCTACGGGTATGCACCCCGGTCTGTTTTGCCAATTCTATATTAGGTCTGGTACCTATGGCGTACACTATGGCATTACACTGAATGGTTCTACCCGTTTTTAGGTTTACTAAAAGGCTATGCTTCTGTTCCTTGTCTTCAAAAACGGTACTTACCTCATTATCAAAATATAAGTTTATGCCCCGTTCCATAACATCTTCTGCCAACAACCTACTAGCAACGCTATCTAACTGACGCTCCATTAAACGTGGTGCCCGCTGAATAATACTAATGTTGATGTTAATCTTTTTCAATGCCGCGGCAAGCTCCAACCCTAAAAGTCCGCCACCTACAATGACTACGTTCTGGTCTTTTGCCTTGAGTCCAGTTTCCGCTAAATATTTTCTGAGTTTATCGGCATCTCCCCTTTCACGCATGGTAAACCTGCCAGGTAATTTTATTTGTACATCGCTAGGTATAAATGCCCTACTACCCGTTGCCATAATTAGCAGATCGTAACTATGCCTAATTCCTTTAGCATCTACAACCGTTTTATCATCAGCATTAATATTGTCTATACAAATACCCGAGTGTAAGGTTACATCTAACTTTTGTAGTTCTCCTTCCTTCAATTTCTCCAAAGCTTCCCATGAAAGTTCATCACTAACATATTCAGGAAGCAAAACCCTATTATAGAACGGATCTTTTTCCTTTGAAAACACATGAAGTTCATCTACAGTATTCTTTTCCCTGTATGATTGTATAAAGCGATACGCCGCGGCACCTGCCCCAACGACAACAACTTTCTGTTTCTCTTTAACGTACTTGGTGACCTCAACGGCACAGTACTTAAAATCTGGTTCTTTAGACACGGGGTCTACCAAATCATTAGTGAGGTTATTTGCCCTACCAAAATCATTGTTCAATACTTTGCCCCAATGCATTGGCAAGAAAACGACCGACTCCCTAATATCATAATTGAGCTGTACTTTCACTTGTACTTGACCACGTCTACTTTTCACCAACGCAATATCGCCATCTTTTATTTTCCTTAAGTAGGCATCTACAGCATTCATTTCTAAATAAGGCTGTGGTATATGGGTCAATAATCTTTTTACTTTACCGGTCTTGGTGCGCGTATGCCACTGATCACGAACCCTACCAGAATTTAATATTAATGGATATTCGTTATCTGTTTCCTCCGATTTGTTGTAAAGTGTAGCAGGGGCGTTAAAGTGTGCCTTTTTATCATTGGTGAAAAATTTACGGTCTGTAAATAGCCTAGGCGTACCTTTATGGGTTTTATGAGGCACGGGCCATTGAAAACTACCTTCATTCTTCAATCGATCATACGACAAACCCGAAATATCTATTTCGGTACCTTTAGTCAATAGGCAATGTTCATCATAGACCTCGCTACTATTTGCATAATCAAAACCTGTATAACCCATTGCCTGTGCAAAGCGCCAAATTATTTCTGCATCTGGCAATGCCTCGCCAGGGGCGTCTATAACTTTTGGTAAATAACTAATTCTTCTTTCTGAATTGGTCATGGTACCTTCTTTCTCTAGCCAACCCGCTGCAGGTAATAGTAAATCTGCAAATTTTGTGGTCTCCGAATTATGGGAAATATCTTGTACCACTACAAATTTTGCCTTCTTCAAGGCTCTTTCTACCTTATTTACATTAGGCATGCTAACTGCCGGATTGGTACAGATTATCCAAATTGCCTTTAATTTTCCTTCATCAAGCGCATCGAACATTTCTGTTGCCGTGTATCCTGGTTCTGCCTGTATTTCTCCGCCTCCCCAAAAATCTGATACTTCCTTTCTATGCTTGGGATTGCCTAAGTTTTTATGGGCTGCCAATAAACTTGCCATGCCACCTACTTCTCTACCACCCATGGCATTTGGTTGTCCGGTCAATGAAAAAGGACCTGAACCAGGTTTTCCTATTTGACCTGTTAATAGGGAAAGATTCAATAACGATACATTTTTAGCAACACCAATAACACTTTGGTTGAGCCCCATGGTCCACATACTTATGAACTTTTTGGCATTGCCAATATACTCTGCTGCCTTGCGAATATCGGCAACGGGAATACCGCATTTTTTAGCCGCTTCTTTAAGGGTCAAGGTATAAGCCATTTCTTTACAAGCTTCAAAATTGGCGGTATGCTTTTTTATAAAAGCGGTATCTATTTTTCTTTTTTCTATTAACCTTCTTGCTATGGCATTAAAGAGAATAACATCTGTACCCGGTAAAATTTGCAAATGTAAATCTGCCCCGGCACAAGTCTGTGTTTTACGAGGGTCTACTACAATTATCTTTACATTAGGATTCTCTTCTTTATGCTTTTCCAATCTTCTATACAAGATAGGGTGGCACCATGCTGGGTTGGCCCCTGCAATTAAAAAACAATCTGCCAGTTCTATATCATCGTATGAAATAGGCACGGAGTCTTCACCCAATGTTTTTTTATAACCCACTACGGCAGAACTCATGCATAGCCTAGAATTTGTATCTATATTATTTGTACCAATAAATCCTTTGGTTAGCTTGTTTATCAAATAGTATTCTTCGGTTAAGCATTGCCCAGAAACATAAAAACCTACGCTATCGGGACCATGTTTTGCAATGATACTTTTAAACACTGCTGCAGCGCGTTCAAAAGCGGTATCCCATGAAACCCGTTGTAAGGGATGGTTACGGCTCCATTTCATTTCTGGGTATAAAATTCTATCTGAAGTATCTTGAGCTACGTAATTTAAATTTCGTCCTTTTGAACATAGCATGCCCTTGTTGGATGGATAATCTGGATTACCATCTACGGTAATAGTTCCTTTTGCATCTACATCTACCAATATACCACAGCCTACACCGCAATAAGAACATATGGTTTTATGAGTTTTGTTGCTATTCATTTTATCAATGATAAAGAATGGGTTAGAAGTACACTGCAAATTATAAAAAGTACGTATAAATACGTATTTTTTTATGATAAATGTTTTGCCTAAAAACTAGCGATTCTAAATTAATACGGGTAAATACTGAGAATAAATCAAAGAATAGCAAACTAGGGCGCATACTTGTTAAAATAACATGCCTGCTTTAAATAGTAAATATGGATAAATATTTCGCAGTTTTAAGCTTATCCCATTACTAATCAGCTCATAAAGCTGAATACGAGTTTGGTTAAATAAGGTTATACTTCTGCGACTTTTTAGAAAGGTCTATAAGGTTTTTGACATCCATTTTACGCATTAGATTAAATCGATGCGTTTCTATGGTTCGCTTACTGTTTTGAAGTTTTTCTGAAATCTGTTGATTGGTTAAACCAGATAGCACCAATTCTAAAACCTTTAATTCTTTATTGGTAAGGTCAAATACATTTTCACCCGTCTTTTTAGGTGTGTCTTCTTTTACCACCTCTTTTTTGGCACCCAATAGGTTATTTACAAGAACGTTGCTTATGTCTCCACTAAAATATTTACCACCTTCCCTAACGGTGTGTATTGCCTTTATAAATTCTGATTTATCGGTGTCCTTTAGCAAATATCCATTGGCACCAGAGCTAATAGATTTTAAGATATATTCTTCAGAATCATGCATAGAAAGTATAATGGTCTTTACAGGCGATTTACTTTTGGTGAGTTCTGCCACGGCATCAATACCGTTCATAACGGGCATTCTAATATCGATAATCAAAATGTCTGGGTGAACTTCTGCAACCAAATCAATAGCCTCCTTGCCATTTGATGCTTCCCCTATCACTTCTAGATCAGACTCGGTTTCCAATAAAGAACGTATACCGTCCCTTACCAAAGCATGATCATCTGCCAATACTATTCTTGTTGTTTCACTCAAAATATAGGTAATTATACGTACGACGCTAAATTACATATAATTTTAAAAAAATACGGCCTATACATAAAGTGCCGTATAGGCCGTATAACCAAACTAATTTAAATACAAATACTATTCTTTTTTGGTGTTAAGGAATTGAGGTTTAATGGTCAACTGTACCCATGCCCAATTTTGGCTACTTGCCGCAAGGTCTTCTGTAATTCCCTTAAGCTCGTACATGCCGTCTGCAGCGAACATTTGAGAATAGCCAATTGCTAGTCCGTAGCCTTTGAATTTTTTAGCGAATACCAAATCAACTTCGGTACCCAATGATTTTTCTCCACTTGGTAATTCTTGCTCTCCACTAAAGTTCAATACCTTGACCAATAAGCTAGACTGCTTTCCTAAGCTGAATTTTGCACTTGCGTGAATATCAAACAGCCCTACGGAATTAGCATGGTTACCTACGTAGAAATAATCCATGAATCCGTTAAACTTATGATTAGTTCCATACAGTGGGAAAAAAGCTTCGGTCTTATCTGTGGTATCGGCCTTGTTACCGCTTATTACTTCTGTACCAATGCCCAATGCTACCTTATCGCTGGCTTTATAACCCAATTCAAGACCTAATAAATATGCTCCACCAACTTTTACTTCATTCTGTCTTTCGCCCGTTTGTAAAAATATATTGGCATTTGCGCTAAAGCTTCCTGCCTTATACCCTAAATGTGTACCTATGGTTTGCAAACTACTTATACCATCGGCAGCGCCATCAGTATCAAAATTTTGGAAACCGTTGTTCAATGCCAAAAAGCTACCAGAGAATTTATCCCATTGTTGTTTTGCATATACATATTGCATGGTCTTATAGGTAAAAAAACCAGATGTATTATATGCCGTACCTACAGACTGAAACCCTGTAGGATTATCAAAATCTTGACTAAAAGCAAGACCTATGTCTAACATAAACTTGTCTTTTTTGTACTTTAAAAGTCCGGCATCATGGTTTCTGCCTTGCTGTGCCCAATCTAACCCACCAAAAATACGTTGGTCATCATAAGCAATAGATTGTCTACCCAATTTAGTGGACCAACCTTTTCCTAAATTTATATTGGCCCAAGCTTCAAAAACGGCAAAAGAATCGTTTTGATCGTCTGGCAATATTTGTCTGTTTTCACCCCAAACCAATACATCTTGTATGCTTAGATAAAACTGGTAGGCTTCCGTTGAGTACATTGCGTTTAATCGTGCTCGGGTAGATATTGCAAAGCCAGCATCTGCCGCATCTGGTATAATATTACCAAAACCATGTCTATATTCGGTTCTTGGTCTAAATTGACCGTCGAGCGTAAATTGTGCCCACATGGCATTACCGGTCAAAAATAACAGAGTGATAATTAGGTATTGTTTTTTCATAATAGTTACTGTTTAAATACTGAGTTAGTTAATGGTTAGTGTTCAAGAAAATCTATCAAATGTTTTCTGTAAGTGTAATAATCATCGCTCTCCAATACAGATTTGCGAGTTCGTGGCCGTTCAAAATCAATAGAGAGAATATCCCCTATTTTTGCCTTTGGTCCACTGGTCATCATAATAACGCGATCGGCTAAAAAGATGGCTTCATCAACATCATGGGTGATCATGACCGCTGTAATTTTTTCTTTGTTCCAAATTTCAATGAGAATATCCTGTAATTCTCCCCTGGTCAAAGAATCTAGCATACCAAAAGGTTCATCTAACAACAATACTTTGGGTTTAATGGCAAATGCCCTTGCGATACCCACACGTTGTTGCATACCCTGCGATAATTCTGATGCCTTTTTATGAAATGCATTTTCAAGTCCTACTTTGTGCAAATAATATTTTGCTATGTCTTGTCGCTGCCCTTTGGTCGCCTGTGGAAAAACTTGATTGACTCCTAGCAAAACATTTTGTAAAGCTGTCATCCACGGCATTAAGCTGGGAGATTGAAAAATAACACCCCTATCTGGGCCGGGACCTTTTACCGGGTTGCCCAACACAGAAATATTACCTCCAGAAATTGGGTTAAGACCAGCGATCATTGAAAGCATTGTGGTTTTTCCACAACCTGAATGACCAATAATGGTTACGAATTCTTCTTTTAAGATCTGTAAGTTCAAATCTTCAAGAACCACATAATCTCCCTTTGGTGTAGGATATACTTTCTTTAATTTAGAAAGGTCTAGCATTATGTTAGAAGGATAAGCAATGCCGTTCTCTGAATATACTTCGTTAGATTGTTGTACTGTATTCATTTTCCAATTCTTTAGGCCACAAAACTTTTTGGGGTAAGCTCTGGCAATTTATATTCTATATCAGATACCGTTTTTCTCTCATCACCTATATCCATTAGGTATTCTATAATGGCATTTCTAGTTTTCTTATATACAGGATTATCGTTCATGGCCGTTTTATCCCTTGGTCTTTCAATGTCTATTTTAAACTCTGGACCCAAGGTGGCATTAGGACCTGGTTTTAATGGAATTATGCGGTCTGCCATATAAATACCTTCGTCCACATCATTGGTAATCAATAATGCCGTACGCTTGTCTTGGCTCCAAATATTCAAGATCTCGTCTTGCAGGTTACCTCTGGTCAAAGCATCTAAAGCTCCTAAGGGCTCGTCCATAATGATCATCTCAGGATTCATGGCCAAGGCACGGGCAACCGCAACCCTTTGGCGCATTCCGCCAGAGAGCTCTTTTGGTCTTTTATTTATTGCCGGACTCAGACTTACCATTGATACGTAGTCTTTAACCCTTTCCATTAGAACTTTCTTACTTTCTTTTGGAAAAGCTTCTTTTACCGCCATGTAAATATTCTGCCCAACCGTTAACCAAGGCAAAAGGGAATAATTTTGAAAAATTACACCACGTTCATGACTGGTATCCGTTACCGGTTTCCCTTTAAAAAGAACCTCGCCACTAGTGGGTTGCAACAAGCCGTTGATCAAGTTTACCAAGGTGGTTTTACCGCTACCGGTAAAGCCTACGATTGCTACAAATTCTCCTTCATCCATAGTAAGGTTAATGTTAGACAGTACTTCTGTACTACCATCGCCCTCACCATAGGTCTTATAAATATTATTTAGTTCTAAGTATGCCATGTGCTTCTTTTTATAAATTATGCCATCTCATTTTTGTTGAAAGAAACCATGTTCTGTACCGTCAACATCAATCTATCTAACAAAAAACCAATAATACCTATGACGAACATGGCCACAATGATTTTGGAGTTAGAGTCGTTTGCTCCGTTTTGGAATTCTTCCCAAACAAAAAGTCCTAAACCTTGACTTTGTGCCAGTAGTTCAATAGCGATCAATACCATCCATGCTACCGAAAGGGTAATACGTAATCCTGTAAAAATTAACGGTAGTGATGATGGTAGAATTACCTTGAATACTTTTTGGAACGTACCCAATTTCAAAACTTTGGCAACATTGATATAATCTTTATCAACCGATGATACTCCCATAGCCGTATTGACCAAAGTTGCCCACATGGCACAAAGCCCAACACTAATAAAAGAGATGACAAAGGCATTGTCTGAGCTATCGCCGATATATAAGGTTTTTACGATCATAAATACCAGTAGATACCAAACTACGGGCGACACAGGTTTAAATACTTGAATAAACCAATTAAACGCACTGCGTAAAGACGGACTAAGACCGATCACTATTCCGATAGGCACGGCGATTAACAATGCTAAAAGAAAACCGGCAAAAACCGTTTTTATACTTGTTAGCACAATGTCTATAAACGAAGCTCTACCGGTGTAGACTATTGGGTCTTTACCTTGTGCAATCAATTTTTCATTGGTTGCGGACAATTTTTCTGCAAAAGCGGCCTTATCTGCTTTAATTACTTGATGATCGGCAACCAAAGATTTTAAAGAAGCCCATACTTGAGAAGGAGAAGGCAAGGTATTGGGCTGGCAGCTACTATCTCCCGATTCTATACATGCACGCTCGGCAGCAGCAGCTTCTTCCCCTCGTTCTTGTAATGCTTTTTCTATCTTATAATTTGCCTCTTTATTGTAAAGGGCTTTTGACCCCATGTGCCATAAACCTATAAACAATAAGATGGATAGAAGGGTTATACCGGCATTCTTCAAAGATTTTAGAATACCATCCTTTTTTACACTTGGTGTAAGTTTTATAAGCAGCTGCTTGATGCTTGCAGACAAACTTTTTTCATTTTTTAAGACCATTTCTTGCTCCATAATAATTTGTTTAAAGTCAATGAATATGTGTGCTTACTTTTTATCCTTGTTTCCGATAGAAAAACTGTTGATGTACCCAATAGGGTCTTTAGCGTCAAAGCTGGTGCCGTCAATAAAGTCTGATGTAGCTGCTTTATAACCATCTGTAGCAGGTATATCTGCTGCAGGTATTTGTCCTTCAGCTACCAAAAGATCTGCCGCTTTTTTCCAGATATCAGGTCTGTAGATATCTTTAATGGTACTAGCATACCAATCTGTAGTTTTAGCTTCAGGAATTTGCCCCCATCTACGCATTTGTGTCAAGAACCAAATACCGTCAGAATAGAATGGATATGTTGCGTTGTACTTGTAGAATACATTGAAGTCTGGCATTTCGCGCTTGTCTCCTTTTTCAAATTCAAATGTTCCTGTCATTGAATTTGCCAATACCTCTTTTGGTGCGCCCACATATTGTGACATGGACAATATCTCAACCGCTTCTGCTCTATTAGAAGGTTCATCTAACCATTTACCGGCTCTGATCAATGCTTTTGTAACCGCAATGGCCGTATTAGGATTTTGCTCTACAAATTGCTTTGTCATTACAAATACCTTTTCAGGATTGTTTTTCCAGATATCATAATTAGTAGTTACTGGAACACCGATTCCTTTAAAAACCGCTTGTTGGTTCCAAGGTTCACCTACACAGTATCCATAAATAGTACCAGACTCTAATGTTGCCGGCATTTGTGGCGGAGGAGTTACCGATAACAACACCTCGGCATCTATTTGCCCTTGCACGTTATCTGCAGTATACATACCTGGGTGAATTCCTGCTGCCGCTAGCCAATAGCGCAATTCATAATTGTGTGTAGATACTGGGAAAACCATTCCCATTTTAAAAGGCTTCCCTTCATTTTTATAAGATGTAATTACCGGTTTTAAAGCATCTGCCTTAATAGGGTGAATAGGTTTTCCGTCGGGATCTGCAGGCACATTTGGTTTCATTTTTGACCAAACATCATTAGATACGGTTATTCCGTTACCATTTAAATCCATTGAAAAAGGAGTGACCAATTCTGCTTGTCTACCAAAACCTGCACCTGCAGCAATTGGCTGACCTGCCAACATATGCGAACCATCTAATTGCCCATCGATTACACGATCTAATACGTTTTTCCAGTTACTCTGTGCCTCTACAGAAACAAAAAGTCCTTCTTCTTCAAAAAAACCTTTTTCTTTAGCAATCGCCAAAGGTGCCATATCGGTCAGTTTAATAAAACCGAAGGTTAACTGTGGCTTTTCAATATCTAGCATTTTAGTTTTAGAAGCTACCGCCTCTTCAGTAACCGATTCGGCTTTCTTGCTTTTAGTATCTCCACAAGCCGTAAAGACCAAGGCTAGGGAAAAGGTTAAAATAGATGAAGTAAAAATGTTTTTCATAATCCTATTATTTAGTTTTCTACGTATTTATACTTATTTCTACAAATATATACGTAACAACTATTTTCATTAATGCGATTAGGAATGTTTAAACCTCTTTTTATACCATATTATAAACCCTTCTAAAACCATATTAAAATCTGCGAAAAAGCAGGTTTTAATATTTAAACGCTGTTAATTAACCTTTTACTTCTGATAAAAGAAATTGTGACAACTACGTAAGTATGTGTGATTAGATAGTACGTACTATTAACTATCCAAGTAGAAATTATGCTCTGAAATTTCTTTTTTAAGAAGTGTGATATTTGAAATGCCAATTCTTTTGCCTTTGGTGGTCAACAATCCCTCTTTTTTAAGGATGGAGAACATTCGTATGACCTGCTCTTCGGTAGTTCCCGCATAATCTGCATATTCACGTCTGCTTAATAAGAGCGAGAAATAGCCGTTGGTTTGCCCAAACTTGCGGTTAATATATAATAAGGTATCTATGACACGTTCTCTAACCGTCATTTGAGATAAAGACTTCACTCTAATTTCACTGCGATTAAGTTCGTTGGCATAAAACAACATAAAGTCATAAGTAAGACTGGGTGTTTCTCTTAATGTTTCTTGTAGTAGTTCTTTTGAGAAGTAACACAATGTGCAATCTACCAAAGCAATGGCACTAATAGGGTAGGTCTCTTCTGTACCAAAACCTCTGTGCCCAATAATTTCACCCGGAGTGGCAAAGCGTACTATTTGTTCTTTACCATGAAGACCGGTTCTTAATACTTTTACTTTGCCACTTAATAGAAAAAATAATCCTGTAACCGAAGCGCCCTCCATAATGAACTGCTGTCCCTTTTTACACTTTATTTCTTTTCTCGCTTTTACTAGCTTGCCAATATTAGGAGTGTTGATGTTCTTTTGAATAAGGCAATTTTGATTCGTACATATACCACAGGCACTAGCAAGCAGCTTATCTTGCTGTTCAGTATAGGTCGATATTTGATTTGTGCCTTCTCGCATAGGTTTACGAACTTATATGGAACTTGGTGATAATTTGACCACAGGGGTATCTGCCTTTTGCAATTCTTCTTTCACCTGTTTTTCATCTTCCGCAGAAAATTTAATGGCAAGTGTGGTTAGTGCCGTAACAATAACAAAGCCTCCAATTATTAAATACCCGCTTGATACCGCACCCGACGCTGCAGCAGATTGAGCAGCTTTCATTGCTTCTTCTCCTAAATTAGCATTTGCAGCCAACGCGTTGGTCTCTGCCATTGCCGATTTTGATTTCAGTAAAAGTGCCGCTAAAAATGCGCCAACATTGCCACCCGCACCAACAATGCCCGATATGGAACCAATTGCTTTTTTGTTGATAAATGGCACAACCGAGAAAGTTGCCCCTTCTGCCATTTGAACCGTTAAGCTAAAGGCTATTAAAAATATGATACCCATTGCAAAACTTGTGGCCAATGAAAAGGTAGAAAGCATAACGCCTTCTAGCGCAAGTATTACGGTCAAGAAAAGCACCCTTCCGCGCAATCCTTTTAACCTACCAAAACGATCCCCAAAAAAACCACCCAAGGTTCTTGCAAAAATGTTCATGAGCGCAAATGAAAGTACCAGATTACCTGCAGTGGATCTTGTTAATCCGAATGTATTTTGTAAATAATCGTCCATTGTACCATACACGGTAAGCTCCATTCCAAAAGAAGCTGCGTATACAATGAAAAGGATCCAAACCCTATAATCTTTTAATACACTTAAAAATGATTCTTCATCTTTTTTAAGCTTCGGCATTTTACCAGCCTCTTTTAATTCTTTGAAGTTTCCCTCTGGAGTATCTTGGGTAAAAAAGTAATATACAACACCCATTAACATGGCAATAATACCAGCCATAATCATAGAATATCTCCAAGCAATTTCATCGGCAACACCAAAGCTTACCACTGCTGCAGCAATTAATGGCATACCTAAACGATTGGCACCACCACCTAAATTTCCCCATCCAGCAGAGGTAGCGTTCGCTGTACCTACAATATTTGGGGCGAACATTATTGAAGTATGAAATTGGGTGATAACAAACGATGCTCCTATAAAACCAATAAACAACCTACATATTAAAAACTGTAACGGCGTTTGCACAAAACCAATAAGAATTACAGGAATGGAACCTAATATCAATAAATAGGTATAACATAACCTCGGACCGAACTTGTCGCAAAGTTTGCCTATTAGAAGTCTAGCGAAAACAGTACCTGTAACCGCTAAAATGATAGAATTCCATTTTTGATCTGGGGTCAACCCTAAATCCTTTACCACATCTGGCATAAATGGTACAATACCAAACCAAGCAAAGAAACATATGAAAAATGCAATTGAGGTTATCCAAAAAGTACGAATGGGTAAACTTTTTACATTCGTTAATTTTAAGGTAGTAGATTTTTTAGTTTGACTTTCCATTATATAGCAGATTCTGTTATTGAATGAATACAAACCTACTATAAAAAATACGTAATAATACGTAGTTTTGAATAAAATTTTATTTTACTACGTATTTTTAAAGAATCGAAGAAATAGCTCAACTCCAGTTATTTAATTCTGAATTTAACGCAGATAATATTTAAGATACATCAATATTTGCCATTGTTCCGCATACTCTTTTTGGCAATGACCAGAATATAGTTAGAGATTCAATGTCTTTTAACGGTTAAATGGCATGGTGAAGAATACGCTGTACTTCTTCTTCAAAAAATGATGGATGATCAGCTACCACATCACTAATAACAATAATACCAGGCTGTGTAATATCAACTTCTCCTGAAATAGTGTTCAGCGTATCTAAAGTAGCTACATAACATTTTTCATGCGTAGTAGTTCCGTTATGAATTACAGCAATAGGTGTCATCAATCCCCTATATTTACTAACTTCTTTAACTATTTCTTTCAACTTTCTAATCCCCATTAATATAACCATAGTGGTAGATGATTTGGCAGCAAACTGTAAATCTTGAGAAAACGAACCATCTCTTTTTGTTGCCGTCATAACCCAAAAACTACTACTTACCCCTCGTTTAGTCATAGGTATACCTTGACTAGATGGTACTGCTATAGCACTAGTAATGCCAGGCACTACACTTACCGGTATACCAAATGATTCTACATATTCTATCTCCTCGTTCGCTCTACCAAAAACAAAAGGGTCACCTCCTTTTAAGCGTACCACATGGCCGTACTTAAAGGCATATTTTACTATAAGTTCATTGATTTCATCTTGTGTGTGCGAATGTTTTCCACATCTTTTACCTGTAAACATCCTAGGTATATCGGTACGTATTTCAGATAATAGCTCATCACTGATCAATGCATCATATAAAACAATATCGGCTTGGTTCAAAACCTTCATAGCCCTTATTGTTATTAGGTCTTTAGCCCCAGGACCCGCACCTACCAAACTTACTTTTACCGTTTTTTCCAATTCCATCTTCATAGTATTTAGCATTGTTAATTATGGATTCTTCAACAAGAATACGTAATTATTTTCATAAAATCAGTATTTATATACGTATTTATACGTAATATTGCTAAGTAGCTAAACAATATGGGTATGAAAACAATAATTGTTGTCGGTAACGGAATGGTAGGTTATAAATTCTGTGAGAAATTTGCCGCACGTGAAGAAAGTAAGCATTTTAAACTGATTGTTTTTGGTGAGGAGCCACGCGCTGCCTATGACAGGGTGCACTTAAGCGAATTCTTTGAAAATAGAGACGCCAAAGCATTAGAAATGGCACCTTTGGAATGGTATGCCGATAATGATATAGAATTGATAGTTAATGAAAGGGTTACCGATATTCATAGAAGTAAAAAGACCATTACTACCGCTAGTGAAAAAGAATTCATTTATGATTACTTGGTTTTGGCTACAGGCTCGGCACCATTTGTTCCTCCTATTCAAGGTGTAGAAAAAAAGGGTGTCTTTGTCTATAGAACCATTGAAGATCTAGAGGCGATGTTATCATACGCCGAAGAAATAAAAAAATCAAAGCCAGACGGCAAAGCGGCAATACTTGGTGGCGGACTCCTTGGTCTTGAAGCAGGTAAGGCGGTTATGGACATGGGTCTAGAACCACATGTAGTGGAGTTTGCCCCAAAATTGATGCCCCGGCAATTAGATGCTAGAAGTAGCAACGTATTACAACTAACCCTAGAATCTATAGGTATATCGATACATACCGGAAAAGCCACCAACAGTATTATGGGCAATGGCGCAATTACAGGAATGGATTTTGGCGAAGATGACAAATTAGATGTGGATATGTTGGTCATTTCAGCAGGTATACGACCAAGGGATGAACTAGGAAAAACCTGTAATCTAGAAATGGGCGTACGTGGCGGTATTGTGGTAAATGATAAAATGCAAACTTCCGATCCAACCATTTTTGCCATAGGCGAAGTAGCATTGTATAACCAAATGATCTACGGTTTGGTTGCCCCAGGTTATGAAATGGCAGAGGTTGCGGTTAATCAAATTCTTGAACAAAGTGACGTGGTCATGAAGTCTGAAATTGATATGTCTACCAAACTGAAATTGATAGGGGTTGATGTTGCCAGCTTTGGTATTCCCTATATGCCGGCAGAGAAAGGACTTTCCATTATCTATGAAAACAAAACAAAAGGAATTTACAAGAGAATAAATGTTAGCCATGACGGGAAAACATTATTAGGCGGAATTATGGTTGGTGATGCCGAAGATTATAGCATTCTTCATCAAATGTACCTCAACAATATGCCTTTGCCAGATAATGCCGAAGAACTGATCGTTGGCTCTAGAGGCGAAGGGGGTTCTGCTTTTGGAAGCGCCATGGACCTACCTGATACAGCAGTAATCTGTTCTTGCGAAGCTGTTACCAAAGGTGATGTTTGCTGCTCTGTTTTAGATAATGGCAACGAAACCTTAAAAGATGTAGCCAAAGCCACAAAAGCAACTACCGGTTGTGGTGGTTGTAAACCTATGGTGACCGACTTAATAAAGGAAAGTTTAAAAACCTTAGGTAAAACGGTAAAAGAACGTTTATGCGAACATTTCGATTATTCTCGCCAAGAACTTTTTGATCTCGCAAAACTAAAAGGTATTACTGATTACGACACACTTTTAGATGAAGTGGGTTCTGGTAACGGTTGTGAAGTTTGCAAGCCGGCTGTTGCTGCAATATTTGCCAGTTTATACAATGAAACAGCCAATAGACAAGAAACCATACAAGATAGTAACGATCGCTATTTAGCCAATATTCAACGTAATGGAACTTACTCGGTAGTACCAAGGGTAGCCGGTGGAGAAATTACACCAAAACAATTAATGGCCATTGGTAGAATAGCGCAAAAATATGACCTGTATACCAAAATTACCGGCGGACAACGTATTGACATGTTTGGAGCAAAACTACATGAACTTCCCATGATTTGGGAAGAATTGATTGCGGAAGGTTTTGAAACGGGTCAAGCCTATGGTAAATCTTTACGTACCGTAAAAAGTTGCGTAGGTTCTACTTGGTGCCGCTATGGTATGGATGAAAGTGTAAGTTTTGCCATTGAAATAGAACACCGTTATAAAGGCATACGTTCTCCTCATAAATTCAAAGGTGGTGTCTCTGGTTGTATTCGCGAATGTGCAGAAGCAAGAGGTAAAGATTTCGGGTTTATAGCAGTTGAAGGTGGGTGGAATGTTTACGTAGGCGGCAATGGTGGCGCTACACCTAAACACGCGCTATTACTAGCAGAAAAAGTTGATAAGGAAACAGCAATAAAATATGTAGATCGTTTTATCATGTTCTACATAAAAACCGCACAACCTTTACAAAGAACCGCACCTTGGTTAGAGAAATTGGAAGGCGGTATCACCTATTTACAAAATGTTGTCATCAATGACTCCCTAGGTATTGTAGACCAACTTGATGCAGAAATGCAAGCCTTGGTAGATTCTTATGTATGTGAATGGAAAGAGGCAGTGGAAACCCCAGAAATTAGAGCGCGTTATACGCACTTTGTTAATTCTGAAGAAACGGATAACAATATTGAATTTGTGTCTTTAAGAGAACAAAAAATGCCTAAAGAGTGGGCGTAAAAGAAGTACAGAGTTTAATGTCCGGTCTAGCACAGTCGAGACCAATAAATACCCTATAATTATGATAGCAAATCTAGATACATATGAATCTGTTTCCCTTGCAGAAGTCAAAGTTTGGTTTAAAGCTGCACCTATTTCTAAGTTTCCTAAAAACGGTGGTGCTTGCATAAAATACAAGGACAAACAAATTGCCGTATTTAATTTTACAAGAGAAGGTACCTGGTATGCCTGCCAAAATCTTTGTCCGCATAAAATGGAAATGGTTCTTTCTAGAGGTATGATAGGGGAAGAAAATATGGAAGCTAAAGTGGCCTGCCCACTTCACAAGAATACATTTTCCTTAAAAACCGGAGAAAATTTAAACGGGACCTTAGATCCCATTGCTACATATCCTGTAAAAATAGAGTCGGACTTTGTGTATGTTGGGTTTTCTGAATAGCTTTGAGTAAACTTATGACTTATGGCGACCACGGATAAATTACTACTTGCATTTAAATATTTTGACGAAGCCAATAAGCAAGATCCCAATACAGAAGTTTTTGAAGGAACCACATACCCTAAAGAAGTACTTTATGGTATACGAATGACGGAAAGGTTAAATGCATTTGATCCCAACGCTTCTGAAGCATTGCGCCTTACAGCCAGATGTCAACATATTTGTAGATGGGAAATACCTAGGGAATCTTACGAGATGAACCGTGAAGGCTACCTAAGATGGCGACAAGAATTAAAAAAATTCCATGCCACTAAAGCGGCTTCTATTTTAGAAGATGTTGGTTACGACAAAGAAACCATTGACAATGTCAAGTTTCTGTTACAAAAAAAACAACTAAAGAAGAACGAAGAAACCCAAACCTTGGAAGATGTCATTTGTTTGGTTTTTTTAGAATTCTATTTTGAACCTTTTGCCCATAAACACCCTGAAGACAAAACCATTGATATTCTTCAAAAAACGTGGAGAAAAATGTCACCAAAAGGTCAAGAAGCTGCTTTAAAACTGCCGCTTTCTAAATTTTCTTTAGATTTAATTACCAAGGCGCTACACGCCTAGTAGAAATATACTATTCTTTTTTATGGATAATGACGAGCGCAACATACCATTGGACACCGCTACGTTTATACGTATACGTAAATGGTACCTATTGGCGTTGGCCGCTATTGCGCTTACCGTTATAATTGCTCAGGTTCTTATACAATTACATCTCAAAGCACAATCTGGAGATTCACAACTTATTAATATTGCCGGTAGACAGCGTGCCTTTAGTCAAAAACTAACCAAAGAGACTTTGCTGCTCAAAGAATTGACAAATGCTAAGGACAAAGAATTGGTGCTATCGGAAATTGTGAAAACACTAGAGATTTGGAAAGAATCTCATAAGGGGCTTCATTTAAGCGATGCTTCTTTTAACCTACCTTATGAAGATGATCCCAAAGTACAATCTTTATTTAAAGAACTAGACCCGCACCACTCGGCAATGGTCGATGCCATAGAACATGTGCTATTGACCCATCAACAAGATATCAATGCACCCGTAGACCAAGCAGACCTTGATGCCCTGCTAAACAATGAGCGTCAATTTTTGAACATCATGGATCAAATCGTAAACGAATACGATGCGCGTAGTAATGAACAGCTTCAAAAATTAAAACGAAAGGAATACTGGTTACTTGCTTTTTCATTATTGATTCTTCTACTAGAAATCTTTGTTATTTTTAGACCCTTGTCCATCCAAATCAAAAATACTATTGGTCATCTAATTGGAAAAGACGCAGAGTCTAAAAATCAATTGGAGAAAATACAAAGCCTATACGATGAAAAAGAACGCTCACTTAAGGAATTACAAGAGCTTAACTTCGTAATTGATAATGCCGCCTTATTTGCAAGCATACGTAAAGACGGAAGCATTGTTTTTATCAGTAAAAAATTTCTTGACCTATTGGGGCATACGTCTACTCCCGTAAACAAGCCAATTTCAGAAATTTTAACCATAGAAGAAGGTCAACAATCGTATTTAAAAGAGGTTCTAAAAATCAACAGAAAAAACATCATTAGAAATGAAGAACTACAGGTAGTAACCACCAACGGTTCAACCCTTTGGTTAGACATGTCTATTGTACCTATGCATCAATCTTCCTTAGAGCAAGATATTTTAATTCTATGTTCAGATATTACCGAACGCAAAGAAAATCAGCTAAAAGTACAAGAGCTGACCAAGCAGAATTTTGAAGAACGCATGCAGCAGAAAAAATTGCAGGCAAGCCAAATTGTGGAGGGCCAAGAAGAAGAACGTAAGCGTATAGCAAAAGATATTCACGATGGCATCGGTCAAATGCTGACCGCCCTTAAATTTAATATTGAATCAATAGATATTGAGGACAAGGAAAAAACAAGGGAAAAAATCGCCTACTTAAAGTCATTAACGTCAGACTTGATCAAAGGGGTGAGAACGGCTACTTTTAACCTTACCCCACCGGAACTTGGTGATCACGGAATTTTTCCAGCACTACAAAAAATGACCGCCGAGCTATCTAAACTTACCGGAAAATCTGTCTTGTTCAAAAATAAGACCGATGCAAATATTAGATTTGATTCCCTAGCGGAAACCAATATTTATCGTGTAACCCAAGAAGCCGTGAACAATGCTATTAAATACGCTGAATCTAATTATATTTTGGTTACATTAAATTACTCTTACCCTATTTTAAGTGTCGTCATTGATGATGATGGAAAAGGTTTTGACGATACTTTATTGGCTCAATTACCAAAAAATAACAGTGAGGGTGGTATGGGGCTGTTTTTTATGAAAGAACGTATAGATTATATTAACGGGCGCCTTTTTATAAATTCGGAAATTGGCAGAGGTACACGGGTTACCATCAATTATAAAACAGAAGAAAACAATATTTTACATGGAACGGAATGAGCTTTATCCCATATTTTTAAAAGTATCTAACCTTCATATTTTAATTGTTGGCGGGGGCAATGTAGCTCTTGAGAAACTGACTTTTTTACTGAAGTCAAGCCCCAATGCCCAAGTGGAGATGGTTGCGCCTATGTTTAGGGAAGAAACCGTAGAACTTGCAAATAAATTCAATATAAAAATGAATGTTGCCGAGTATGATGCCTCTTTTCTAAAAGGGAAACATGTCGCCATTGCAACAACGGATAACGTGCCCGTAAATGAACAGGTGTACCATGATTGTAGAGAAAGACAAATTTTGGTAAATGTAGCCGACAACCCACCATACTGTGATTTTTATATGGGAGGCATTGTTACCAAAGGAAATGTAAAGGTGGCGATCTCTACAAACGGAAAGTCGCCAACTACAGCCAAAAGGTTACGCCAGTTTTTTGAGGATGTAATTCCAGAAAATATTGACGACCTCGTTAAAAACCTCAACGAATTCAGAAAAACCATTAAGGGTGATTTTGAGGAAAAAGTAGACACCCTAAATGAATTCACCAAAGGTTTGGTAAACAAGAAAGAATAAGCCCTTTCCCAAGGGCTAATGCCAAATTGCGTTAAATTTTTAATGTAATCCTATTAAAGTATACGTATTGTTTTTTTACGTCGTTTAACTATATAGCTTTATGCAAAAGTACAATGCTTAGTCATTGGGCTTAAACAACAAACATAGCGTTTTAGGTGATTCGTATTCATTTTATAGTTAACCCAATTGCCGGTCATGGCAATGCTCCTTTGACCAAAGAGGAATTACAGCCCTATTTCATAACCCATGTTCATGACCTCACCATAAAGGTTTCACAATACAAGGCACATGCCACACAATTGGCCCAAGAATCTATTGCGGAAGCAGCGGATATTATCGTTGCCTGCGGAGGAGATGGTACGATCAATGAAGTGGCCGCCTGTCTTATTGGGACCAAGGTTGCTTTAGGCATACTTCCTATGGGGTCCGGTAATGGATTGGCATCTAACCTGAAAATTCCTAAAAACCGTAGAAAAGCACTTGCCATTATCCGAGACAGGCATATGGAATGCATGGATGTAGGCACCATAAATGGTCGATATTTTTTCAGTAATACCGGAGTTGGTTTTGATGCCAGTTTGATTAAAAATTATGAATCTTCGGAGAAAAGGACCTTACTTGGTTATATTAGTGCCTGTGTAACCACCTTTAAGGATATTAAAAAGAATAAGCCCTTATCCATTAGCATTAACGGGGAAGAACCTTTGGTTAATCCGTTTATCATTCTTATCTCGAACTCCAATGAAATGGGTTATAAGCTTAGTTTAACCCCTAAAGCTTCTCTACAAGATGGTAAGCTGGATGTTTTGATCATCAAGAAAATCAACCGTTTAAAAATGCTTTGGTTGGGTTGCTTGATTATCCTTAGAAAAGTACATTGGTTAAAGGAATCTACAAGTTACCAGACCACGCAATTACAACTTACCCGTAATCATGAAGCTTTTTTCGACACCCAGATAGACGGCGAGCACCATGAATTGTCCACCAACATTGTTGACATTGCCATTTTGGAGAAATCCTTATGTGTGCTCACCGCAAAGTAAGGTACGCGCCATGCAACCTTAGCGTGTTACCTGTCTATAGTACCGTGATCATTATTGTGGCTACACGTATAATGGGCAATCTCTGCGGCATAGGCAGAAGCATCTGCCGATTCCTGCGCATCTCGCATTAAACGCTGTGCCTTTCTTATATGAAACTGTAGATTTCCAAGGTTATTGGCCTTTGCCGCACTCTTGGCGTTTTCAAAAGCCTCTGCGGCATAGTCCCGCGCATCTATTGCATGACTTTCTGCATCTATGGTATAGCTTATGGCATCGTCAAGGCCACAACTTCCAGAATCATACTGCGCATCAGAAGCCATGATTACGGCTTCGTCTGCCGCGGTTACCGCCTGACCCATTAATAACATAACGGTTTTACTATGGTTTCGTGCGGTACTAAAACGCGCATCAAATCCTGCAATTTCCGCAGAAGGTTTTAAAGAATCGGATAATTTGCCAAACTGCACCATGTATTTCTGTACATCTGAAATTTCACTTTTAAAAACTTCGCATTGGGCTTGGGAGAATACGGCCATACCCATTAATAGGGCGGTAGCCAAGTAGGTTTTTGTATGCTTCATTATTGGGGAAACTTTATTTTAATTATGCTAATAACTGTTAAAATTCGCAAAAAGTATATTTATTGGATGTACTGCACTTAAAACGTACAAAAACGGGCCACTAATCCTAATTGCGTATTTTAGTGTGCTACAACCAAACTCCGTCATATGTCAATGTTCCACACCCATTATAAAAAGGTTTACCAGACCATATTCCTTTTGAGTTCCCTTCTTCTTTTTACAAGTTCATTGCTATACGCACAGAGCAACATGCCCAATGATTCCTATACCATTATCACGGAAGCCACAAATCTGGGCCCAGAAAACCCCAGGAGAAGTTCAAGCATGCTGGGAAGGTTAAAACAGAAATTTTATACTGATGGTAGTTATGAAAATATAGATGATTTTTCCGTTTACTATACTATTGTTGCGGCAGAAGCGGAAATTCATGTACGCGAAGGCAAATTTAGTACGGTGTACAGATTGTTTGGTGAGTTGGGCGATACGATTAAACCCTTACGAACAAAAGACGACCAATATGCTTCTTATTATTACTTTTCCAAAGTAATGATCCTCCTCTATAAAGCGTGGGGAAAAGGCGGTCTTTTAGAGAAAAATCCAAGATATAGGGGTGAAATCAAAGCTTTAATAGAAGAGGTTAAACGATTTAACTTTAAGGAAAAAATTAATCAAAACTTGGTCGTTAGTCACCTTGAGCAATATTTATAGCAACTACCTATATCCATATCCCAAAACCTTATATTTATTCTGTACCACTAGATATATGACCCAAAGCTCCTTACAACCCGTTCTTCAAAAATTTAATATCACCGGTGCGCAGTTTAGGTATTCCCCTTTAACTGCAGGGCTCATTAACGACACCTACTTAGTAACGACTGCAGAACATCAACAATACATCCTTCAAAAAATAAATACCCAGGTGTTTAGTCATGTGGGCGAATTAATGAAGAATATTAATCACGCCCTTACCCATTTATCGGCAACGGACTATGCCCCCATTACTTTTGTCAACACCAAAAATGGGGAGAACTGTTTACAGGAAAATGGAGTTTTTTGGCGCATGATGACCTATATTCCAAACAGCACTACGTACAATACCACCACCAACACAAATATTGCTTATGAAGCAGGACGCATTATCGGGAAATTTCATAGCTTATTATCCCCTGTGGACCCCAACTTATTTTATGATACACTGCCCAAGTTTCACGACCTTGACCATAGAACCCACCAATTTGAACAAGCACTCCAAAGTGCGGACTCCACAAAACTAAAAACGGCCAAAGAGGCTATTAAAAAAGCACATAGTTTCCTGAACGAACTTCAGGATTTAGACTATAGCAAACTACCCTTGCGTATCTGTCATAACGATACCAAACTGAACAATATACTCTTCTCCAAAAATACAGATAAGGCTTTGTGCCTTATTGACCTGGATACCCTTATGAAGGGCTATTTTTTTTATGATTTTGGTGATGCCATTAGAACCGTTGTCAATACCGCCCCAGAAGACGAGAAAGACCACCACAAAATAATCTTTGACGAACCTATGTTTACCGCATTTATAGACGGACTGGCAACACACCCTCATCTATTGACCAAGGCGGAAAAGGAAAGTTTACCGTTAGGGGCCGTTTTTATGCCTTTTTTACATGGGCTACGCGCATTGACGGATTATTTAAACAACAATATCTATTATAAAGTTGCCTACGAAAACCAAAATTTGGACCGTTGCCTAAGCTTGTTCCATTTTGCAGAAAAAGCTTTGCAGAACAAAGACCTTATGGCGGCCTACATTCAACGCAAATTACATTAGAAGGCCATCTTATTCTTCTTTATTCTGATGTTTTTTATCCCACCATATATAACAACCAAATACAACAAGACTCACTAAGGAACCCCATAACAAACCTATTTTAAGGTCCTCAATACTTTTTCCAAATATGGCGATGAACACGGTTAAAGGGGCAATACCGATCATGGTAGCACCTATAAATTTCCAATAGCCCATACGCAATAGTCCGCCCACAAAACTTATGGCATCATTAGATAAGAATGGATTAAACCGGGTAATGATGACCGCCCAAAATCCATAATCCTCTAAAAAGGATGCTACCTTTTCCTCCGTTTTTTTACCAATGACCTTCACGACCATACGATCTCCAAAATAATTTCCTATAAAATATCCTACGGATGATGCCGCAAACACAGCGGCAAAGATTATGACACTACCCCAAACTGGTCCGTATGCCAAAATGGAAACGACCATAAGTAGTAGGGACGGTATTACCAACAAAAACATCTGTATGATCATGGCGAGGATCAAAACTACCGGTCCCAACCAACCAAAACCGGCCACCCATTGTTTTATCTGTTCCTCATCATCACTGGTAAGGACCCGCCAAGCTTCATCTAAAAATTCCTTTACTGAAGGAACCAGAAAATACGCTGCTATGATGACCACGGCTAAAGCGATGGAACTGTAAAGCGGTACATTGCTTTTTGATGGATTCTCCCTGTGGTTGCTAGACATGTTATGGCAATAATTTTAACTCGGTAATGGTACCTATACCGTCATTCTTTCCTTCGCTCGCAATATATAGTGTACCATCTGGGCCAAAGGTTATACCCTCTGGTTGCGGAAATAATTTTTTATCTAATTTATAGGCATGTTGGGCATTCCCTTGCTTATCCAAAATCAACAATTTGGGTTTGGAACCTTCCAATACATATAGCTCATGAGTTTGTGGGTGTATGGCCATATCAGAAGGTCTAAATGTTTTGTATACCTTTTTCTCCCTAAAACTCTTAAGCACCTCATCACCCATATCAATGGTGAAAATGGGCTTAGGGTCCAGGGTATTGGTCCTTAAGGAAAATGCATATATATTCTTTACCCTTTTTGAACTGGCGTCCCTGTCCTTTGGGATAAGGAGCAAGCGGTGGTTGGCCGCATCATACTCCAAACTTTCCATATTATTAGCTATATCAAAACCAGTATCAAAAGATGTTACCGTTCTGTCGTGGTCTTGAAAGTTTTTTACTATTGTGATGGTGCCGTTACTTTCCAATACATAGGCATCCTTATCATGTAATGCCAAGCCTTCATAATCCCCGGCATGACCAAATTTTATCTCTTTAATCACCTGTTTTTGTTGCAGGTCATACAGAAAAATGATGCCGTCCTCATCCTGTACCGCAGCAATGGTATCCTCATTTAGCCAAGCAATGCCTGAGACTTCCCTTAATGCTAGTGGTAGCTCCCAACGCCCGGCAATTTCATAGCTTACTTTTTTGGCACTGTCATAAGGTAGCCAATCCCTAAAGTTCATAAACAAAAATCCTATGCTGATCAGCATTGCCGCCACGGTCCAGAATTTAATTCTCGCCATATTAAACGTGTTCTTGTTTGCTTCCATAATTCTTACTTTAAACGGGTTCATCCTTACATTTACAAAACGTAATGGGCACTTTGCCCTCATTCATCCATTTGAACAAAATTGATGTTCTATGCGTTATTTTATTCAAAATCTCGATATATCATTCAACTCCCTCTAAACAACAGTATAAAAATAGCTTCCAAAACTGGAAAGAAACAGGAATTAGCAGGGGATTAACAACTTTAGGAGAACCTTAACGGTTTATGAAAAGTATACTTTGAACTCATGCCTATCCGAAAAGGAATAGGCCAATTGTAAATGGTACTTATCTGCAATGGCTTTAGCTATGGAAAGCCCCAAACCTGTAGACCTACTATCTGTAGATGCCTTTCTAAAACGTTTAAAAAGTCCGTTTGGATTCAGGGCGGAATCGCCTCCATAATTTTGAATTTGAATATGGTCCTTTGCCACCAGAATATCAATTGGTTTGCCGGTTTCGCCATGTACAATGGCATTTTTAAGGAGATTGGTCATAAGTACTACGGCCAGGTCAGGATTCATGGTAAAGGTTAGCTGTTGCTGGCCGGAAAATCTTAGCTCAATGTCCTTATGCGTGGCAAAATCCGTAAAATCCTGTACCAAGGTTTGCATCAGGGCACTGAAATCTATACGTTCTTCTTTTATATATTGCTTGTTATCTATTTTGGAGAGCAGCAATAAGGATTTGTTTAAACGGGTAAGTCGCGTAAGGTTATCCAAAACGCTCCCCACTTCTTGAGATTGTGCTATGGTCAACCCGTTCTTTTCCAATAACAGCTCCAATTTGTTAATGGCTATGGCCAACGGGGTCTGTAGTTCATGGGCTGCATTTTCTATAAACTCTTTTTGGGCAAGATAACTGTCCCTAGATTTTTCTGTTAATCGCTCTACGCTTAAATTAAGCAAGTTAAACTCGTCTATGGTAGTGGGTTCAGATGTAATGGGGTCGTCTTTTTCAATACGGAATGTTTTTAACCTGCCGATCAATTTATAAAAAGGTTTCCATATCCTTTTCATCACAAAATTGTTCAAGACCAGAATGCTTAAGATCAATGCCAGGTAAAGGCCCACCAAATAGATGAAGAGGTTTTGTATCTGGTCATCTTCCTCTACCATGGAGGTAATCAGTTTAATTTTATAATAGGAATCATCCTGTTCAAAAACACTTTCCAAAATTCGTACGGGTTCATAATCTTCCTCATTCTGCATATACATTAAGGTATCGCGATAGCTGTCCTTGAACTTTTCATCCTTCTGGATATTAGTTTTTTTAATGGTGTAGTTATTGACCCCAAATTCGGTATCGTTCAATAGCTCAGGGTTATCATTAACGGCTTGTATGATAATTTCCTTTTGGTTTTCCAATCCGTCGTCCAAACTGTCATAGACCTCATCGATCATGGCCACATAGAATATCACCGCCCAGACCGATATGAGTACGATCAACAGTATGGCAAAATATTTTGTGGTATGATTAAGTAGTTTCATACATCGATTTATAACTAAAAATACATATAACGGAGAGGACTTGGCACCTTGTGTTTCCTTAAACGGTCTGCAATTTATAGCCTACCCCATAAACTGCCTCTATTTCTATGCTTGCTTTGGCATCTGCCAGTTTTTTGCGCACATTCTTAATTTGGGAATAAATAAAATCAAAACTATCGGCCTGATCAATATGATCGCCCCACACATGTTCTGCCAAGGCGGTCTTGGTGACCAAACGGGTCTTATTGGAAATCATATAGGTTAGCACATCAAACTCCTTTCTGTTGAAAACCAATTCCTTACCATCAATGATTACACTTCTACTTTCAGGGTCTATGCTTACATTGCCAATGTCTATTTGGTTGTTGCCCTCAAAATTACGCCTACGTACAATGGCCTTTACCCGTGCATGCAGTTCTGCCATATGAAAAGGTTTGGGCAAATAATCGTCCGCACCTAGGTTTAAACCTTTTATTCGGTCATCCAATGAATCCTTGGCAGATACAATGATTACGCCGTCTTCCTTGCCCATTGCCTTGAGCTCTTTTAACAGCTCCAGGCCGTTACCCCCGGGCAGGGTAATATCCAACAAAATACAATCATAATCGTAGGCCCCGATCTTATCGTTTGCCGCCAAATAGTTCGTTGCCGTTTCTACAATATACTCTTGGCGCTCCAAGGTTTGGCGCATATTCTCCAACATTTGCGGTTCGTCCTCAATAATCAGAATCTTCATGGGCTATGGTTTCTTACAACAATATAGCAACATTCTAGAAAGAAATGGGAATAAAAAGGGGAGGGAAGTTACCGCCCTTCACAATAAGACTCCATTCCCAATTCCTTCTAGAATTGTCCCTTTTATTTGTAGTGAACTTAAAAAAACATACACGATGAAAAATAAATATATACTTACAGGAGCCTTGGCCACTTTGGGAATCTTAATTGGTTCTGCCCAAGATATGGACCCCAATACGGTGCCGGCAAACTTAAAGAACAATTTTGAACAACGTTACCCTGCCGCCAGTGATGTGGAGTGGGAAATGGAAGATGATGCCTATAAGGTTGAATTTGAAATGAATGCCCAAGAGCATGAAATTTGGTATGCCCCAGATGGTAACACCACAAAAACGGAACAAGAACTTACCGAGGCAGATTTACCACAGGCCATACGCAACACCATTACGGATTCGTATTCCGGTTTTAAAATCGATGAGGTTGAAAAGACCACGGAGAAAGGTAGTACCACCTATGAAGTTGAATTACAAAAAGGGTGGATGAATGAAAAGGATGTGATTTTTAATGCCGATGGAACGGTACTTCGTGAAAAAGAATGATTGATGTTTCTTTGATTGGGAAATGTGGAAGAGGCCGGGAATTTAATTTCCGGCTTTTTTTCTGCCCGATTATGAACCCGATGCCCTTGAACTTACCGCAACTATTGTCCCAATAATTTATCTAAGAGCGACCGTACCTTGGCACTGTTCCAATCTGCCGCTCCGGTTTCCTTGATGATAATAGTACCTTTTTTATCGATAATATAGTTGGTGGGAATGCTATTTTCCTGAAGCATTTCCGGGGTATTCATCTGTGGAAAGTAAATGGGTAGTTCATACCCTTTCCGTATGATGAACTCCATTACTTTATCCGGATTTTCTTGGGTCAATAGCACAAACGTTACCTTGTCCCCATAGTCCTTGTACAATTCTTGAATGCCGGGCAGTTCTGCAATACAGGGCGGACACCAGGTGGCCCAATAACTCAAAAAAACCACTTTATCCCGAGCAACCGGAATGTGTTGGGATGCCCCTTGCAGATCCGTAACGGCATAATCAAACGCCACAATCTGTTGTTGGTCCTCTTGGTCCTCAATACTGGGCGACCAAATAGCGACCTTTAGTTTATTTACGGCCACTTGAATAGGTGTTCTGGTCTGGGGTATTAGCAGTAGAACAATGAACACCGCAAATATGATATCACTGATCTTGAATTTTCGCTTTTTCATATACGGTCTTGGTCGGAAAGTTTGGTAAAAATTACTGCGAAAATATATTTCAGCCTTTACAGTTTCTGTACGTTATGGAAGGTATTAACAATGGAGGTTTAAAAACCACAAAACTCAACATAGTACCTTATTCCCCTTTTTTACCTAAAATAGTTACATTACCATCAATATTGTTCAAATAATGAGCTATTTAAACTGCTTTTCGTGCTTTGAGGTAGCTGTTTAACATGATGCCAAACAGGGCCGCCCAAATTAAGCGAAAGACCCAAATATTCAGTTCAAAACCAAAAAACCTCCCTGTATCGTTCTTGGTATAAAAACTGTAACCAATTTCAACCAATGCAATACCCATACCTATTATAGATGTTATTTTTCTCATATTGTTTCATTTACACTACCACGTACCACATGGCATTTGGTTCTAAGCATTCTTTTTTGGGGTTGCAATACATGGTAATGGAGTACCGTTACTATTCATCAGTGTCTTCCTTGGACTTGTTGTACTTGGTAAACTCCACCTTTTTTTCTTCTAAAATCCTATAAAAACGGCGGTGACTTATTTTAAGGTCCTTGGTAATCTGTGCCACCTTTTTCTTTTTCTTCTTGTACAGTTTGATCTCTGCCGTTACCGCCTTGTTAAAGTAGTGTTTTTCAAGTGCGGCTACCACCTCCAATGCCGTCTTGTTGTTCGTTTCCACATAGTGGTCAATAGCCGTTTTTATTTCCTGTAGCCCTTTCATACGTTAAATGTGTAAACAAGAAAGTTACAAAATAATCTATGCATATTTGCTCATAAGCAGGGCATACTTGTCAATCTCTTCCAGGGAGTGGTTACCATAATCCTTGACCACGTTAAATTTTATATTGTTGTTGGCCAAGAACGTAGCTACTCTTTCCAACTCTTCTGGGGAACCTTTAATTTCAATTTTTGCCATGGGTACGTACTCGTGTTTTTACGCTAAAAAAGTAGTTTTCTCTCTATAGTCTTTCACGGGGCGCTAAGGCCGCATTTTTTTGATCGCCAAAGTTACTGGTTTTTTTGCATTGGCGCACTTTAAACTACTTGCTGAACGGTCTAGCCTAGGTTTTTAAAATGCATTTTGATGGTTTGGCTCCAATAAAAGACATCCTTACAGGTTTCCGTAAGGTTTACTAAAAAAGTTAGCCTATTTTCCAAAGGTTAAAAAAAGGGGATGTATTCTTGGTTTCCCTGCTTTTTACAGATGGATTGATTATTTTGGTGGTTAGATTAACCAACAAAATTAAATGTAAAATAATGCCAGAATGTATTACATGTGGTGAACCCACAAAATTTGACGGAGGACTATGTTACAAATGCTACAAAAAGGAAAATAAAAGTAAAGATGTAGCCGAGGAAGAAAAGCCTATTTCCAAAACAAAAAAAACTAAAGCAGACCACTCGAAAAAAGTTAAAAAACCAAAAGAAAACCCATGGGTGTCTGGCGTAATAAAAGGTAGAATTGCGGAAACTATTGTCGAAGAGCTTTTTCGGTCATTAGGTTTTCAAGTTTTTAGCTATGGTATGGAAAATTCTATACCTGGAATAACCGATCTTTTGAGAGGAGTAACTGGAGATGTAGAAAAAAATATTAGACAAATGCCAGATTTTGTCGTCTTTAAAGATAATATGGCACACTTTATTGAAGTAAAATATCGAGCAAATGGAAAATTAAAACTGAGCGATATTGAGAAATATGGAGATTATCCTTTTAAAAATGCCCTATTCGTTTTAATTACAAAAAAGCATATCAAATGTATATCTTATGCTGAATTAAAAGAAGGTAAAGAGATAACCGAAAAGGATCATAAATACCTTGGTAAGAGGAATGAATTTGACACTGATAGCGCATTGATTATTGAATACTGCAATTACGCAGTAAAATTCTTTGAAAGCGTATAATTAGTATATGACCGAACAAAAAGCACAATTAGAACAACAACTTTGGAACATTGCCAATACCCTACGCGGTAAAATGGATGCCGATGATTTTAGAGATTATATACTAGGCTTCATTTTTTACAAGTACCTCAGTAAAAAAATGGAACTCTATGCCAATGAGATTTTACAACCGGACGGACTCACCTTTCAAGAAATTGAAGGGCATACTATGGAAGCCGATTATATGGCTGCCGTAAAGGATGCCGCTTTAGACAAGCTAGGTTACTTTTTGTCTCCGTCAGAATTGTTTAGCGAGCTTGCCCGTAGAGGTAATGCCGGTGGTAAAAGCCAGTTTATTTTGGGTGATCTTGCCAAAGTACTTAACCACATTGAGCAAAGTACCATGGGTACGGAAAGCGAAGATGATTTTGGCAACCTTTTTGAAGATTTAGATTTAACGAGCTCTAAACTGGGAAAATCAGAAAACGATAAAAATGAGCTTATTGTAAAAGTGCTTACGCATTTAGACGAAATAGATTTTGATCTAGAAAACACCGAAAGTGATGTGTTGGGCGATGCCTATGAATACCTCATTGGGCAATTTGCCAGTGGTGCCGGTAAAAAGGCAGGTGAATTTTATACGCCACAACAAGTCTCTAGTATATTGGCGCAGTTGGTAACGGTGGGTAAAGACAAGCTAAAATCTGTGTATGACCCTACGTGTGGCTCTGGTTCTTTGTTGCTACGTGTTGCCAAAGCGGTAAAAAATGTAAGTGCGTTCTATGGACAAGAAATGAACCCTACCACCTACAACCTGTGCCGTATGAACATGATCATGCACGATGTTCATTACAAGAGTTTTGATATTAAAAATGAAGATACCCTAGAACGCCCGCAACATATAGACCAACGTTTTGAGGCTATTGTAGCCAACCCACCCTTTTCTGCAAAGTGGAGCGCCAGCCCATTGTTTATGAGCGACGACCGATTTTCTAGCTACGGAAAATTGGCACCCAGTAGCAAGGCAGATTTTGCCTTTGTACAACACATGGTACACCAGTTAGATGATAACGGTACTATGGCAGTGGTTTTGCCGCACGGGGTTTTGTTTAGAGGTGCCGCAGAGGGTCATATTCGTAAATACTTGATCAAAGACCGCAATTATTTAGATGCCGTTATTGGCTTACCGGCAAACATATTTTACGGTACCAGTATACCTACCTGTATTTTGGTATTGAAAAAAAACAGGTCACTGAGCGTAGCCGAAGTGTTGTTTATTGATGCCAGCCAGCATTTTGAGAAAGTAAAGACCCAAAATGTATTGCGAGATCAAGACATTGCCAAAATTATAGACACCTATAAAAGCTATACCCATGGCAATTTTGAGGAAGCCGCAACAGAAAAATACAGCCATGTAGCTACCAAAGCAGAAATTGAAGAGAACGACTACAACCTAAATATACCCAGGTATGTAGATACGTTTGAAGAAGAAGAACCGGTAGATTTAGCGCAAGTTGCGCAGCAACTAAAAGAGGTTGCACAGCAAAGCCAAAGCACCGATGCCACCATAAAGCAATTTTGCGATGAACTAGGTATAAACACCCCGTTTTAATGGCAGAGGACAATAACAAAAAACAAACGTCATTGCGAGGAGGCACGAAGCAATCTGCCAGTCTGGAACACACAACAGACAGATTGCCACACTCCGTTCGCAATGACGAACACGAAACGTCATTGCGAGGCACGAAGCAATCTGCCCAATCAAATACGTTGCCCCTACTACCAATACTTCGTTTTAAGGAGTTTGATGGGGAGTGGAATTCTAATTTACTTGGGAAGTTTTCTTCAAAGATTGGAAGTGGTAGTACACCTACAGGTGGAAATCAAGTTTATCAAGATTCTGGTATTCCCTTCATTAGAAGTCAAAATGTTTTTGATGATAAACTTTTTTTAGATGGAACACATATTTCGAAGATTCTACATCTTAAAATGAAAGGTAGTACTGTAAAACCTAATGACATATTATTGAATATTACAGGAGGATCAATTGGAAGAAGTTGCGTTGTTCCAAAGGATTTCTATGAAGGAAATGTCAATCAACACGTATGTATTATTCGCTTAAAAGATAATTTTAATGCAAATTTTATACAGTCGTTTTTATCATCGCATAAAGGGCAAAAATTAATATACGAAGGTCAAACAGGCAGTGGAAGGGAAGGTATTAACTTTCAAAGTATACGATTATTTAAAATCAATATACCCTCCCTCCCCGAACAACATAAAATAGCTTCTTTTTTAAGTGCGGTAGATGAAAAAATACAGCAACTCAGCAAAAAGAAAGCACTTTTAGAACAGTATAAAAAAGGGGTGATGCAACAACTTTTCTCGGGTAAGCTTAGGTTTAAAGATGAGAATGGTGAAGACTTTCCGGATTGGGAGGAGAAACAGCTAATTGATGTTGCTAAACGTGTAGTTCGAAAAAACAAAGAGAATAATTTAAATGTTTTAACTATTTCAGCACAACTTGGATTAATAAGTCAATTGGAATATTTTAATAAATCTGTTTCTGCTAAAAACGTTACAAAATATTATTTACTTCACAAAGATGAGTTTGCTTATAATAAAAGTTATTCCTCTGGTTACCCCATGGGAGCGATAAAAAGATTGAAAAGATATGATAAAGGAGTAGTTTCTACTTTATATATCTGTTTTGAATTTAATGATAAGGTTTCCTTGGATTTTATGGAACAGTACTTTGAATTTGGAAAACAAAATATTGAATTAGAGAAAGTAGCACAGGAAGGAGCAAGAAATCATGGTTTGCTGAATATTGGGGTAAATGATTTTTTAAACATTGATTTAAAATTACCGTCATTATCAGAACAACAAAAAATAGCCAATTATTTATCGGCAATAGACACTAAAATAGAAACCGTAAACCGACAAATAGAAAAAACACAAAGCTTTAAAAAAGGGCTGTTGCAGCAAATGTTCGTGTAACCGTTATTACGAGTGTCGCCTTCGTCATTGCGAGGAGGCACTCCAAACCGTCATTGCGAGCGAGGAACGAGCGTGGCAATCTGCCTGTGGGCGTGTTCCTAACTTACAGATTGCCGCGCTGCGCTCGCAATGACGAAAACGAGGACGCTCGCAATGATGATACGAGAGCGCTTTGAATGAATGACACATTATTTGCGCACATTTTTTAAGAAAATTAGTATTAGCGCACACTTTTTTATGTCTGCGCACGTTTTAGAATCAATTCAATGGCGCGTGTTTTTAAGTTAAAAGCTTATGTGCGCACGTAATTTTAAAGTGGCGCATGTTTTTTTGCGCTATCTTAGAGCTTAATAGTATTATTTTTAATACCATGGAAATTAAAATACCAGCTATAAAAACATCTATATTTCAGGATAAAACTACACCTGAAAAAGGAAAAATAGTGGGTTACGGTGCTATAATAGAGAGTTTACAGCTACCAATACCGTTTCCAAATACATTATCTCTTATAACCGAAAAGAGCAAAAAATATAGTGAAGGTGCTTGGAAAATGTATCCCGCCTCATATGCCCCGGAAGAAACCATATACAAACAGCTTGTTTTTGCTATTAAATATGAAGGCATCAACCTGCTATTTTTTAAATCTTTATTCAATACACTTTCAAAAAAAGAAATACAGCATATATTACACATAGAACCAATGGGGCAATACAGCCGAAAAATATGGTTTCTATACGAGTGGTTGCAACAAGAGGAAATTGAAGTACAGGTAGATTTAAAAAAGCGTACATATATTCCCCTGTTAGACGCTAAAATGCAATACACGGTAGTTGGTAAAAATGCTTCGCGACAAAAAATAATCAACAACCTACCGGGCAACATAGATTTTTGTCCGCTTATATTCAAAACAGAAAAATTAGAAAAGCATATAAAAGCCAATGTATCTGGTAAGAAAAATGCCTTTTTAAACACCATTCATAAAGATGTGTTACAGCGTGCATCATCCTTTTTACTATTAAAAGACTCTAAAGCCTCTTTTTCCATAGAGGGCGAAAACCCAGGTAACAATAGAGCTATGCGTTGGGGCAAGGCTATTGGGCAAGCTGGTCAAAAACCATTGAGTATAGCAGAGTTAAACCGTTTACAGCAACTCATTATAGAAAATAGCAGGTTTGTTAAAATGGGGCTTAGAAAAGAAGGCGGTTTTGTTGGTGAACACGACAGAGCTACAGGCGAACCTTTGCCAGACCATATCTCTGCAAAGCAAGAAGATCTTAAACAACTTATTGAAGGGTTACTGACCACAAACGCCGTTCTGCAAGATGAAACCTATGATGCTGTTTTGGCTGCGGCAACTATAGCATTCGGCTTTGTTTTCATTCACCCCTTTGTAGATGGCAACGGGCGATTGCACCGCTATATTATACATCATGTATTAGCAAAACAAGGGTTTGCACAACAAGGGGTGATTTTTCCCGTATCGTCTTCTATCTTAGATCATATTGATGATTACAGAAATGTACTGGAAGCCTACTCGCACCCTTTATTGGATCATATTACATGGAAAGAAACAGAAGATCATAATGTTGAAGTAACCAATACCACCATTGACTTTTATAGATATTTTGATGCTACACAGCAAGCGGAATTTTTATACGATTGTGTAGAAGACACCTTAGATAGAGTTATACCAGAAGAGGTAAATTATTTACAAAACTATGATGCCTTTAAACACTATGTAGATAACCATTTTGAAATGCCCGATAAATTGGTTGCCATATTGGTTCGTTTTCTAGAACAGCATAACGGAGTACTATCTAAAAGAGCCCTAAAAAAAGAGTTTTCTGAATTAAAGGATGAAGAAGTAACAGCCATAGAGGAAAATTATAAACGTATTTTTTTGACCGCCAAATGACAACACAACCAGAAGCGCTACTAGAATATCATCTAATTCAACAATTGGTTGACTTAGGTTATGAATCTGTAAAAATAACCGATGGTGAAGCATTGGTTTCTAATTTAAAAAGTCAGTTAGTAGCTTTTAACAAAGACACGTATTCATCTAAAGAGTTTGATGCCATTCTTAACCATTTGGCAAAAGGCAATGTATTTGAAAAAGCAAAGACGTTACGAGACCGTTTTAGCTTTACTAGAGAAAATGGTGAAGTTTGTTACGTGCGGTTTTACGATTCTGAAAATTGGAACAACAATTTATTTCAGGTTACCAACCAAGTAACGCTAGAAGGTTCTTATAAAAATAGATATGATGTTACCTTATTGGTCAACGGTTTACCTCTAGTTCAAATAGAATTAAAACGTAGAGGTACTGAAATTAAAGAAGCCTTTAATCAAATTAACAGATATCAATTACATTCTTTTTGGAGTACTCATGGCTTGTTCCAATACGTGCAGTTATTCGTTATTAGCAACGGTGGCAATACCAAGTATTTGGCAAATAACAAACTGCAGTCCGTTAAGCAAACCTTCTTTTGGGCAGATGACAAAAACAAGAATGTAACCGAATTAATTGAATTTGCAGCACAGTTTCTGAACCCAAACCACTTGGGAAAAATGATTGCAAAATACATCGTCATCAACGAAACTCATAAAATATTGATGGTGCTACGTCCCTATCAATATTTTGCCACTGAAGCCATTATAAAACAAGTACGGTTAACAACAGATAATGGGTATATATGGCACACTACAGGTTCTGGTAAAACATTGACCTCTTTTAAAACAAGTCAGATTCTAATGGACTTGCCAGAGGTCTACAAAGTAGTTTTTGTAGTGGATCGTAAAGATTTGGATTATCAGACCATGAAGGAGTTTAATGCCTTTAAAGAAGGTAGTGTAGACTCTACCAATAACACCACTAGTCTGGTCAATCAGTTTTTAGGGAAATTCAAAGATAAAAAGGGCGTTCGTAAAGATTCTGATTTGATTATTACCACCATTCAGAAATTAAATAATGCCATTACGGGTCATAATAAAGCAAAATTAGATGCCTTAAAAAATGAACGTTTCGTGTTCATATTTGATGAATGTCATCGTAGTCAGTTTGGTGAAACCCATGCTAGAATTACCGAGTTTTTCACGAATAGCCAATTATTCGGTTTTACCGGAACACCCATTTTTGCCGACAATGCCTCTAAAAATGATTTGGGCAAACGAACCACTAAAGATTTATTTGGCACTTGCTTGCACAAGTATGTAATTACAGATGCCATTAGAGATGAAAATGTATTAAAATTTGGTATTGAGTATATTGGCAAATACAAGAACAAAAGCCAAACCTTTGTAGATATTGAAGTTGAGGACATTGATAAAAAAGAGGTATTGGATTCTGAAAAACGCATCACCAAAATTGTAGACTACGTTATTGCGCATCACGACCAAAAAACATTTAGTAAAGATTATTCTGCTTTATTTGCCGTAAGTGGCATTGACAATGTTATAAAATACTACGACATCTTTCAGAAGAAAAAAGAAGCTGGGGAACATGATTTACGTATTGCCACAATTTTTACCTACGGCGCCAATGAAGCAAATGAAGATGCACAAGATTATCTGCCAGGTGATGAATTAGACTTGGCTGCAGAGCCAGCTCTTGCTTATACTTCTAGCCATACCAGAGATAAACTAGAAACCTATATTGGGCATTATAACGCCATGTACAACACTAGCTTTACAACCAAGGACCAACAACAGTTTGAGAACTATTTTAAGGATATTAGCAAGCGTTTAAAAGAACGAGAGAAAATTACTTTTAATGATGAAAAAGACCGATTGGATATTGTTCTAGTGGTCAACATGATGCTTACCGGTTTTGATGCCAAAAAAGTAAATACGCTTTACGTTGACAAGAATTTAAAACAACACGGATTAATACAAGCGTTTTCCCGAACCAATAGAATTTTAGGAGAAGAGAAGTCGCAAGGAAACATTCTGTGCTTTCGTAACCTTAAAAAAGCGACAGATGATGCCATTACCCTTTTTTCAAACAAAGATGCCATAGAGGTAGTTACTATGCCAGATTATGAGGCTATTGCAGAAAAGTTCGATGAGGCACTAAAGAAGTTACGAGAAATAACCCCAACCTACCAAAGTGTAAATGACTTGGCAACAGAAGATAATGAAGCTGCTTTTGTACAGGCATTTAGGCAACTTCTAAGAAACATGAATGTCTTACAATCGTACACCGATTTTAGTTGGGAAGATTTACTAATTGATGAGCAAGAATTTGAAGATTATCAAGGTAAATATAGAGACCTCTACGATAAAGTAAAGCGTGATCATCAAAAACAGAAAACATCTATTCTAGCTGATATTGATTTTGAATTGGAGCTCATACACAGTGATAATATCAACGTAGCTTACATTATAAAACTTCTTGCCAAATTAAAAGGGGCAACCAAATCTGAAGCTCAAAAACAGAAAAAAGCCATTATAGATTTATTGGGTGGCGATACCATGCTGCGTAGTAAACGAGAACTTATTGAAAAATTCATTGAAGAAAACTTGCCAAAAATTGAAGATACGGACAATATACAAGATGAGTTTGAAACCTATTGGCAAGAACAGAAAATACTTGCTTTAGCCAAACTATGTAAAGAAGAAAACCTCGACAAACTTCAATTTAATGCATTAATTAACAGCTACATATACAGCGGAAAAGAACCAATAAGGGATGATATTTTTAAATGTTTAGATAACAGACCAAGTATTTTAAAAGCACGTGAAATTGGGGAACGTATCCTTTCTAAAATGAAAGAATTTATTGAGGTTTTTGTGAATGGGATGGTTGGGTAGAATAAAAAAGCAACCGATTATTCATTTGGAAAAATAATACTCCCAAGTGCTATTAAATCAACATGAACATCACTTCTATAACTAAAGCTTTTTTGACCTCTATGTTTATCTCTACTGAAAGTAAACCATGAGGCATCAATTGCTGGTCTCCAAGCGGATTTGTTATAGGTTTTATGGGTAATCGAACTTAAGGTTGCGCCATAGGAGAAATAAAGATTGTCAATCCTATCGCCTAACACCTCTACAACCTTTTTAAGTGCTTCGAAATCTTTATTTCCATCAGGTAAAAGCACTGTTAATTCATCTTTTATTAATAATTCAACTTTAGAAGATTTAGAAGCTTCAATGCTTAAAAATTTAATACCTGCCTTAATCTGGTTTGAATCAGTTAATACATTTTCGAAATAAACTTTATCAACTTTTTCAATTTTTGGTTCAAATTTGCCCGTAATTAGTTTTTTCAAGGATACTTTGTGGAACTTACCTCTTTCATCCTTTTCATATAAATGCCCTAAAGCCTCAATAATATTATATTTATCGGCAACTCCAGTTATAAAATTACGATTATGATAATCTCCAAAAATTTCTGGAATGGATGATTCTAATACTAAACTATCTGGTAAATCATATAATTCTTCAAGATTGACTATTTGTTCTTGTCCTATATAACCAAATTTGAATGTCTCAAATGATTCAGTACCCTCTTCCATTAGAGGGATGAAATCATTCTCAATCTTAACTATCTGTGAAACTTCATTATACAATTTTTTATTTTGATCCTCCTTTGGAGAGTTGCACGAACTAACTAAAAATATAATTACAACAATAAAAGGTAAATTTTGTATGGTTTTCATAATATATACAGTTTAACATTACTATAGTCAATATTACAATCTATTCAAACAGAAGGGTATACCCACTAATAGGTATTTTCAATTTAAATAATTGAAAATGAAAACAATACATTAATAAAGTTGAAAAAATTAAATAAAAACAAATAAGACCTAATTTTTTAAAAGATTTCGACACAAAACTTGTAGCGAATACCAAGAAAACAAATCTCAACACTCTAATATACCACCTCAAGCACGCATACCCTAAAATCAATCATAATTCTTTTCCCTTGAAAACGCTATCTTCGGGGCAAGACCAAATACATTATGCCCAAAAACACTACATCGCAATCTTGGGTTGCTACGTTAATTGAACTGGTGGAAGTCTTTTTTACCAGTTTTCGCCAAAGTAAGCGAGGTAGAACGTGGCACCAACATGTGGTACCCTATAAAAATGCTTGGGCGGTACGGCGCGAAGGGAACAAACGTATTACCTCTAAACATAGGCTTCAACATACGGCTATCAACAAAGCCAAGCGACTAGCACGCAAATACAAGGCAGATGTCATTATCCACAGGGAGGACGGTACCATACGTGACCGTATCAACTATGGGTAATTGATAATGGAACTAAAAGGCTTTTGAAGTACACTCTGTCCTATTTTTAGGGTCTTAAAAAACGATTTCCCCTTGTATCAGGTAGTCGGTCAGCAAGGAGCGCATGCCGTTCTGGTCCAAGCCTACCGGGGTTTCGGACCGATAGAGCGTTTTAATAATCTCTTGGTCAAAGGTGTTAAATTGGTTCGCCGGCCCGGAACACATAACACTAGTTGCCTCGGTGTCGCAATACTGATCCGAGGTATGGCCCAACCCAATAATATGGCCAAACTCATGTTTAAAGAGGCCTTCATGTGGACTACGCATCCAAATTCGACCTTTATAAATATGGTAGTTGTTATCCGTGTTGTACAGTGCGTAACCTCCAAAATTTTCACCACTGATCAAGTCGTGCATATCTGGCCAAATAGTAGCTACCGAACTAGTTGGACCCATAATTAAATGTACATTGGATTCTTCTGGTGTAGCCACCAGTTCAATAGTAGTGCCACCGGACATTAATGCCCTAAATTCGTCCAAATAAGCCTCAACGGTAGTGGCATAATCGTTTGGAAGATCTCCTTCCATATATAATTTTATAGCTTCTTGCCATTTTTCACTAAGATTGCCGCCACTTGCCGTGGGTGATAGCTTGTATGTTAAATAAATATATTCGTTTATAAAACTTTTTTGAAAATTGGTCAATGGTCCGTCATCTTTGTCCAACACCTCTATGGTAACGGTCGCAATTGTCTTATTTCCTTTAATGTCCTTAGCGCTAACATCGAAGGACATGGTTTGTAAGGTTTCATAATCAAAAATGGGGGTTCTCTTGGTCCAAATCTCGCCTGTGTTAGCACTTACGGTCAGTTCAATATCCGATTCTAACGCATAGGTGATTTTATCGCCGTCAGGGTCCTGCGCAGTAATGGTTCCTATGGAAGTTAACTCAAAAGGGTTTTCATAAATAGTAAACTGCTGATCTGCCATGATAGGACTAGCATTGGTTGGAACGGGCTCTTGAATATCCTCTGGTTCATCTTTGGCACAAGAGAATATGAACAAAATACCCACTACACTAAGAATTTTAAACACGTGTTTTTTGCTTCTCATAGACTATTAAATTACGATTACTATGTACTTCTATTATTTAAAACTCATATTTCTTTTCTACTGCATACCTCAGCAATTCCCCTGCACCACTTAGGCCCAGTTTACGGATCATGTTCTTACGGTGGGTATCTACAGTACTTTTACCAATAAAGAGTTCATCTGCAATTTGATGGCTGGTATGGCCTTTGGCTATAAGTTGCAGAATTTCGCGCTCCCGGGAAGAAAGCACACTTTTAGAGTTGTTCTTTTCGGCATCTGGCAAGTGTATCTTTTTATCATAGTAGGTTCTGCCACTGGCAACTGTACGTATGGCTTCTAACACCACCTCTAGACTACTGTTCTTTAAAATATAACCTTGCGCCCCTGCCGCCAGCATTTGTTTAACGGCATCATCTTGGTCAAACATGGTAAAAGCCACTACCTTGGTATTGGGGTGTTCCTCCAAGATAATCTTGGTGGCCTCAATACCGTCTAGTTTGGGCATACGAATATCGCACAGCACCAGCTTTGGACGTCTTGCCCGTACCAGTTTTAACAATGCCTCCCCGTTATTGGCATGGCCAATGATGGTTATATCATCCTCATATTTTACAAAGGATGTAATGCCGTCTATTAGGGCTTGGTGATCTTCGGCTATGGCTACGGTAATCATATGGGTATGTCTATTAAAATGGATGTGCCCTTGCCCAATACACTATCTATGGTAAAATGGCCCTCTAAATGTTCAATTCGTTTTTCAATGTTGGTTAAGCCCATACCGGTCTTATCCTTAGCTACCAATGTCCGGTCAAAACCTTTGCCGTTATCTTCCACAATAATATTCAAAGTGTCCTCATGTTGGGTGAGCTGTATATTCAGCTTTGTAGCTTCGGCATGTTTAATGGTATTGGCCACCAACTCCTGTACGGTTCTAAAAAGACTTAGCTCCAATGAATTTTCAAGTCGGTCACCCATGCCAAAATCCTCCACGGCAACCTGTAACGCATTGGTTTCCGAAATTACCTGTGCCATTTTCCTTATGGCGGGCAAAAGCCCTTGGTCACTCATTACGCCGGAGTTTTTACTATGGGCCATACCCCTTACTTTTTGGTAGGCCTCTTCCAGTAAGGTTTCCGCCTGATGCAAGGCCGGGTCTTTGTATTTATTGTTTACCGTATTGAAATGCAATTTTATCGTTGCCATTAAACTACCCAAATCATCATGCAGTTCATTGGCCACCCGTTGTCTTTCTTTTTCCTGCCCCTCTATCATGGCATCTATACTAACGAGCTCTTGCTGCTTTAAAAGATTGTCTACCCGTTCTTGTTTTAGTAAAGTTTCCTGCTCTGCCAGTTTCCTTTTTTTGGTGGTGTTTTTTTGAACCAGAATGGCAATTCCTGTGCTTAAAACAAGGGCCAATGTGGCCACAATTAGCCAGTTTTGGATAGCTTTTCGTTTATTTTCACTGACAATCTTATCTAGTTTTAATTTATCGGTTTGATTTTCGACTGCTAACAAAGAGGATTCCAGTGTATTGTTTTTATACCCTAAGTTATATTCGGCAACTAATGAACGATTTAAATAAAAATAAGCCGAGTCATGTTTAGCTTCAGTCGCAAAAATATCTGCAGCTAGTCTATCGTCATAAAATTGATCTTTTAAATCTTTACTTGTAGTTCTAGATTGCTCTAAGTATTTTTTAGACTCCCTTAAATCACCTTGCAGAAGTTTGGTGTCTGCCAATTGCCAAATGTTTGAGTTTTTCAAAGACTTAAAATCAAGTTTGCTTTTACATAAACTATTTGATTTAATGAAATAATACTCTGCCAAACTATAGTCTCCTTTAATTTTAGCTTCAATTCCTTTTTCATGAAAATAAACTGGATAAAGTATATGTGTATCCGGCAATTGAATAAAAATAGAATCTAATTTCAGCACATAATCAAAATAATTAAAATCCACCTTTAATTCTTGGTTTGCCTTCGAGTAAAAAACCAATTGATAAAGCAATAGTATAATTTCATCTTCGATATCCGCCTTAATATCATCGAAATAATTTAGATATAGTTCAAATTGTTTACTGCCGATAAAGATTTCCTCTTTCAATAAATCTAATATGCCAATAAGTGCAGTTTTGGTATAAACAATATTTCCTAAGCTTTCAGAGATAGCCAAAGCTTTTGAAAATTCTTGGTAGGCAATAATCGTTGAGTCACCACCTAAAAATTGAGCATTATAGCCAGCTATCATCTTTTTTAGAAATAAAATATCTTTATTTTTAGATGTATTGGTACCTAAATCGACGGGCTTTTGGTGTATACGTAAATTAGATAATTTAATACAATACGTTCTTACAGAATCGTTCTTTATTTTTTCCGAAATTTTCAGTGCGTTTTCATATTGCCTGTTTTTAAGATTTATTAAAACTGTCTCCGTTGTAATGTCTTTTTCACCTAGTTGAATAAAAATAAACATCAAGAAAATGATTAGACTTTTACACATTATCAATACAATTTATTGTACCCTGTTTTACACCTTAATCCAGGTCTATAAAAAAAAGGATCAATATTTACTTGAGAACTTCTTTCTTCATAATTTTCTTTTTGAACAATATGGGTTAGGCCATCAAATGCAAAAAACTCTGTATCTACAATGAAATTATTGTGAGGTTTAATTTTAAATGTTCCCAAATCATTTTTAAATGTAAAATCTCCCTGAACATTTTCAAAATCTTCTTCTTGACTTTCAATGAACATTGGCATCAAATACTTTTCTGTAACTACAATACTGTTTTGTTTTAATTTTATAATCTCGTCAGTTAACGGTATTTGGCATGAAACTTTTGTAATTGCTTTATTAAATTTTTGTGCTCTCACATATATCTTAAACTTTAAAGAATCGCTCTTAATAGAACAACTGTCTAGAACGGCTTTCTCTATTCCCATAAAAATTTTTGATTTGTAATTCATTATAATGAATTCTGCTCCTAGTAATTGTCTGACGCCAGGATCATTAGTTTCTTTTGATATTAATTTACCATGAATTCCATAATTTGAATTATAGTTCTGGCTTGACATAAATGGTTGAAACTCTTCTGAATTCATAAGTAGCGTTCCGTTCAAATTTATTGTTTCTTCTTGAGCACAAATAAGATTAACAATAAGCAAGAAGGAAATTAAAGTCTGTAGTTTTTTCATGGCTTTTGTGTTTTAGTGATTCTTAGTTTTTTGGTTTGGTTAAAATTGAAATAAATTATAATGAAATAGCATCCCTATAATTGGGTATTTTAAAACCGCACCACTTATCATTCATCAATATGAAAAAGACGGCATCACTACAAGGTGGCTATCAAGCAGGGGGAAGGATGATAGGCATTGCTACTTAATTCATTAACAATTTAATGTTTTATCCGGATATATCACAACGGAAAACACAGTAATCAACTGACCAGCAATCCTTTATCGCAATAAACTTTTAGACCACATAGAAAAAGCCCCTATCAAGAGTTCTCGATAGGGGCTTTTTTATCATATCTAAGATAACGTACTACTCCGCAGCGCCTTCGTAAATGGTATTGAAAATTAATTTATACGTACCACGTGGTTGTGCCCTAAACTGGGGCCTGAAGGCAAATAATACTACGGACCCCTTGCCATATTTTGCTTTTACCATAGCGGGTTTCTTGGCAATATATTTCTTTTCGCCCATGGCCCAACCGCTCATAAGCAGGTCTTTATCTGCATAATTGGCAATTACTTCAATTTCCGGCGCAGGGGCATCCAGGATATCTTCCGTACCACCTTCGCCCTTTTTCCTCTGCTTGATAATCTCGAACGCACGGCTTTTATTGAACGATACCGCCACCGTATCCTGCATACCAAATGCCAAAGGGTGAGACGTATCAAAACCGGTCTTTATCAACGATCCCGGTATAAAGAATTGCTTACTACTGGCGCCATCCGTTGCATCTTTTAAAGGCAGGCCAAATTGCTCAATCACAAAATTACTGGCCTCATCAAAAGCGATAAGTGTACCTCCATTTTTTACATAATTGCTAAGTGCCAAAGAACCTTCTAGTCCCAAGCCTCCTGTAAACTTTTCTGGCATAGAAAGGGTTGTGTGCCCATGTAACAGGGATCTTACGCGTTGTGATGGCAAAATCAACACATCATATTTTGACAGGTCCGCCGTTTGAATGTCACGGTCGTGCAAGGTATCGGTTTCAAAAGCGTATTCATCCATTACAAAGCGGGTCCACCCCTCATCCATATTGGAAACCCAGGATTTATAGAGCCCTACTTTAGGGGTGTGTATTTTGGTCAGTTCTACCTTGGGTTTTGCAGACAAGGGGATAAATTCCAGTCCGTAGGTAGCTACCAGCTCATCTATATCTGCCGTACCTCCCGACACGATATACGAACCTGCAGGATGGGTGGTCTTGCCCAATTTTAAGTCGGACTTCGTTCTGTACGCCGTACCGCCGGCCTTTAGTATTTTGTTGGTTGCAACGACCGAGGCATTTGTATTGGCACTTAACAGGTAGCCAAATGATGCTTTCTTAGGAGCATCCTGCTCGTAGTACGGTACCAGTCCGTCCACTTTCTCCGTAGAAATCTCCATTTCCTTGGAAATCCTGTCTACAGCTACGCCCATTTGCAAGGGCAATGTCCACCCTGCCAAATCATAAGGGGTATCCGGTGGTCCACCGGGATATTGAAAACGGGTAGGGTAATTCTGTTTTTCCAACAGATCCATCAAATAAGGACGAAATGCTTGTCCGCCATAAATAACATATGACCCTGCCTCATATTTAGTGTCGTTAACTTCAAAACTTTTGGTGGCCTTTTCTACTTCTATCCCTCCACGCAACAGCACATTTACCAAATTAACGGACTCAAATGAATCCCATTGGTCCTTACCGATGACATAAGCATAAGGGCCTTCGGTCTTTGCTTTTTCAATGGCCGATGCGCCCATTTTGTAGATATTGTGCAAGTAATTGCTCTTACGGTCCGCAGCAAGGTCCAATGTGGCCCAAGTGGCGGTCAGCATATAGTCCACCGCATCCCTAAAATGGGATTCCCCTCCTTTCCAAGGGTCAGGGTACATGATATCCGTACCATCCGTAGGGGTACCGCCAGCTACGGTCTTGGGAAGTTTCTTAGGGTCATAGAACCGTGGTGTTGGGGTGGTATGGCCGGTTTCCGTTAAAATACCGATCATATTATGGTAGTAAGGTACGGTACGCCCACCGCCGTTCCAGAACATGGTATAGAAATTATCCGCTATGGCTCCTGGCATATTCTCCAAAGAAAACCGCTTGGTCATGGCGGAGCCTACCTCGCTCACCGCTGCGGTTATGGCCGGGTGAATCTTTGGGTTTACGGGATCCGCATAAGGAGGTAAGGAAATTTTTGTCCAGGATGGTGACGACTGGTGGTGGTTATATACAATTTGAGGATACCACTCATTATACAAAATCTTGGTGACATTATAGGTCTCTGGCATGGTATTCATGAACCAATCCCTATTATTATCATGGCCCATATAATAATGATATAAAATGGGCGGGCGAGAGGTTTCATAAGCCGTTCCCAAATTTTTCTTGTACCAGTCCACAACAATATCCAACCCATCTGGATTCATTACGGGCATTAAAAGGGTTATTACATTTTCCCTTATTTTTTTCATTTCAGTACTTTCTGATGTGGCCAAAGTATAGGCCAGTTCTGAGGTCATTTGTCCGTGCGCCAACTCCGTAGAGTGCATACCGCCATCTATCCACACAATGGCCTTGCCTTCTTCTGACAAGCGTAGGGCCTCCTCTTCATCAACTTGTACACGTGCCAATTTGGTACTGATATCCTTCCATTTATCCAGCTGTTTTAAATTCTCTTCGCTAGATATAAAAAACACATACATTTTCCTGCCTAAAACGGTTGTACCAATTTCTATTTTTTGCACCCTATTGGATGTAGCATCCAACTTGTTCAAGTAGTCTTCAATCTGTGCATAATCCGCAAGCTTATAATCATCGCCTACATTAAAACCATACACCTCTTTTGGGGATGGTACATTCTGGGCCATTGTTATGGGCGCCCATAACAAAGCCATTACAACAGCCAGTACCGCGACCTTGTAGTTTGAAATTTTTAAAATCATTTTTTTGAGAAGTTTGTTTGAACAAGTAAATTAAGCATTACCAGAGAGGAAACTAAATATAAGGCAGCAAGAAAATGTTAAAAGAACTGTTAAATTCCATCTCTCTAATTTAACCTGCCATTAATTATTGATATTAAAAAATAGAGCGCTTAAACCCAGGTTGTCTACGATAACCCTTACGCTTATAGTGCCCAACCAGGCTTTTTAAAATCGATAAAAATACCTCTAAAATGGTCTGGCGCTGAATATACCTCAGCTTATTAAACCTTACCGTTTGTTAAAATGCATACCTACCCTAAAATAAAATCATACATTTATCGGTACCAACAACAAGAAAACCAATCCATGATCACCAAAAACAACACCAAATTCCTACTGTTCGTAGGTGCTACTGCCATGCTGTCCTCCTTACAAATAGGATGTAAGGAGGAAACCAAAACCGCTGAAAAAACGGTTACCAATACCACGATTCTTAAAGCTCCAGACGGATTTTCCATAGAGGAAATAGGAAAGGATCTAGGGGCGGTACGTCATTTAACCGTAGCCAATAACGGTGATATCTATGCCAATAGATCCGTTCTTAAAGACGGAAAAGCAATTGTTGTCCTAAAAGATGCCAATAACGATGGTAGCATAGACACCGAAGAAAATTTTGCCGACTTACCGGGAACTGGAATAGTGGCCACAACCGATTACCTCTACGCTTCTTCCAATTCTGCTGTGTATCGATATGCGTTCAATGACCAACAAGAACTGATAGATACCGATGATCCTGAAAAAATTGTGGACGGCTTAATTGATATGGGGGCGGACAATGCAAAACCGTTTACGCTGGACAACGACAACAACCTGTATGTTACCATTGGTTCATGGAACGATGCCTGTAGGGACAACGAAACCCAAAAAGGATTGATTCCTTGTCCCATTTTAGAAAATGCAGGGGGTATTTGGAAGTTTAAGGCCAACGTTCTAGACCAGACCTTTGAAGATGGAAAACGGTATGCAACAGGTATTAAAAATGCGGTAGGTATACGATGGAACCATGAAACAAATTCCTTGTTCGCCACCGATCACGGCCGTGGCGGGCTACATAATTTTTATCCTGAGCTCTTCACCAAAAAACAAGATGGGGAACTACCGGCAGAAACCTTGTACGAGATAAAGGAAAACGACAATGCCGGATGGCCCTCTACCTATTATGACCCAATTAAGAACAAGCGTATGTTGGCGCCGGAATACGGAGGCGATGGTGAAAAAGAAGGTAACATAGAGGCAATAGCCCCTTTAATGGCCTTTCCCGCACATTTAGGTCCCAACGACCTGTTGTTCTATACCGGGACCATGTTTCCGGAAAAATATAAAAATGGTGCGTTTATTGCCTTTCACAACCAGTCTCCTGAACAAAAAATAGGCTTCTTGGTAGCCTTTGTTCCTTTTAAGGACGGAAAACCCAGCGGGAAGTGGGAAATATTCCTGGATAATTTTGCCGGTTACGACCTGAAAAATCCAGAAGGAGGCACATTGCTCCATAGACCTTGCGGATTGGCACAGGGGCCGGACGGGGCCTTATATGTCTGCGACGATTTTGGCGGCAGTATATTTAGAATCACTTATTAAGTATCACCATAACAACCACACCATGAACCAATTCATAACAAAAGCACTTCTATTAGGTGTATTTGCCCTTGCCCCAAGTCTATTGATCGGTCAAGAGGCATCTATCGCCAACACGTTTATTGCCTCTTTGACCGATACGCAAAAGGAAACTGCCGTATTTAATTTTAAGGCCGAGGATCGGGATGATTGGCATTTCTTACCATGGAGCTCATATAAACGCCAAGGTATCTCCCTTAAGAAATTGAATGCTGCCCAAAAAGAACTGGTGCACCAACTTTTACAATCTTCACTGAGCGATACCGGCTATCAACAGACTACGGAAATAATAGCTTTGGAAAACGTTTTGGCGGCAAGTTCCGGTGATCCCGTATACCGCGACCCAGAACAGTATTATATTGCCATCTATGGAGACCCCGCCAAAGAAGACGTTTGGATGTGGAGTTTTGAAGGTCACCATGTGGCCCTACAATTTACAACCGTAGACAATAAAGTTTCCTATACCCCCAGATTTTTTGGCTCTAACCCGGGTAGAATTCTGGAAGGTGAACGTAAAGGTTTTAGCCCTTTAATCAATGAAGAGGATATGGGCCTGCAACTTATACATATGCTAAATGCAGCACAACAGAAAGTAGCGATCGTCAGCGACAAGACCTATAATGACATCATTAGTTTTAACAGCCCTGTAGCTGAAAAACCGGCCGTAGAAGGACTTATGGTGCAAGATATGACGGAGCCACAAAAGAAATTATTGATGGATATTATTTACGAGTACGCTTCTACCATCCCTGCGGATCAAGCCATGCAACGGATGGGCAATATCCGTAAAGAGGAATTTGAAGATTTGCGTTTTGCTTGGGCCGGGGCTACCGAATTGGGAAAGGCCCACTATTACCGTATTCAAGGGGCAACCTTTATGATCGAGTTTGACAATAGCCAAAACAACGCCAACCACATACATACCGTATGGCGCGATTTTGATGGTGATTTTGGGAGGGATATCTTAAAAGAACATTATAAAAGCCATAGCCATTAACACACTACTTTTAATTTTAAATTCCCGTTAAATAACTTCTCCTTTTTTAGGGTCGATGATGAGGTGTAGATTGGTTTTTTACACAAAAAAACCCTTCAATTGCTTGAAGGGCTGTCCTCGAAGGAAGTGGTCCCACCTGTACCACAATTGTCATGGTATAATCGAAATTAAAAGTTCTAATTATTCAAACGTGGGCAGTAAAATTGAATCCGTGCTTCTTAGAGAAAACGAACTGGTAAGCGGAGCCCCTCCAAGTGTGAAGAATTTGAAAAAAGTTCTTGATATTATTCCTGATTTGAACCCTAAATCTATGGGAGTTATTTGTTTATACGATTCAAGTAAAACTGACAAAAAGCTAACAGAATTAATTAAATCCAAAAAAGTTTCAATAATTATAGAGCATGGTGGGGATTTTAACTTTTCTCCATCAAGAGACGGAATACTGAATTTAATTACATTTTTAGGGGTTATTCGAAGAAGAGCCGTTTTATCAGAAGGAAATAAAAGCCTAGACGTCGACATGATAAAGAATACTTAAGATGCGCTCTAAAACTCAATTTAATTCCAAAAATACATTTTCTAATTATCAGCTAAGATTTCTTTTTAAGCATCCTCTTTTAAATCTTTGTAATTCTTTAAAACTTATAATATTAATTTTTTATATTTAGCGTCAACAGAAATTATACTATTATAATCCCCCCTAAATTTTAGTAATCAGGTTTCATCTTATTAATAATAATAAATGAATAGCAGAAACGAACTATTAGGGAGAACTCTAGATGCTTTCCCTGTTAATCTATTGAAAGACTATTTTGATGAATCAGGGAAAAAAGAAGATATAATTGAAGCAATAGTTCAAAAATTTACAGAAAAAGATATAAGTGACTTCATTTGTACACACTTTAATTTTTTACACCTTACTATTAACGTATTTGAGCTTAACAAAAAGATTCCAAGTTCCGTTTCAAAGATAATGGATGGTGAATGCATATATTTCCATTCAAGTAAATTGATTAGTGAATGGATATATCTACACAAAATATTTGTTAATTATTACGATACAAAGAAAGGACACACCGACCGATTAGAGTTTTTAATACCAGTTAAAATTTTTAATCGAGGAAAAAAGTTAATTGTTTATCAAAATACATTTCAAAGAAATATAAATTCTTATTTTGAATACAATATTTTTCTTGAAAGAGGTGCGGGTTATATCGGAGTAATCGATAATATAAGACATAATTATGCTGGACCTGTTTTTAGTTTAGATTTAAATAAAGGAATAAAGTATTTATGGACAAATAATTTCTTAGATGCTATGCATGTAAAAAGTCGGCAGTCGAAATCGATTCGTCAAGACAGAATGGATGAAAATTACTTATACAAAGCTAGTTACCCTAAAAGATGGAAACAGCTTATGAGCACACCTATTCAACAAACAAAATTTAAAAGTCTCACATCAGATATAAGCTTAGACCATTTTGATTGTAATCCTAGCACTGGTAACATAGGGGTGTCTTTCCATCCTAATTCGCCAGATGAAACTCCTGATTTGATAAATCTAATCTTAAGAAACAATTAAACAATGTTTTTAAACCCGAAAAAAATAAATAAAATTTTAGAGGAGCTCAATCCTGATAGAATTTATGTGGAAAATATTCGGCACATTTTAGGAACTAATACTCGTTTTGCAAAATGGGTATGTGATATTGCAGTAAGGAATGGTTATTTAAAAAAATTTTATGCCATAGAATGTCCCAATAGCAACTGTAATAGAATAATACAGACTTACTCGAGTTTAGATAAAATTCCAGATGAGCTAACTTGTTTCATGTGTGAAGATGATGGACTAGAGAAAAGTACATTTCTTAAGAAGAATTTAAATATAATTCCTTTTTACAAGTATGTAAAAGGTTCATATCAATTTGCATAATTATATTCTTTACTATGGAAGAACCATCTGAAGATGAAAAAATTAACATAATAAGGTTTAGCAAGGAAATTCAACTGAAAACCATCCTTTTCTTTGTTGCCTTAATAGCCTTTATTGCTATTACAGGAGTTTTCTTATATATGGCTCTCTATAAGTATGAATGGCAACTTGTAACAGCAGTGGGCGCTTCTGATGGGTTTATAGGGTTGGTTATTGGGCAGATAACTAGAAGTCTTTTCCGTACTAAAGAATAATTTTATTTGACAGTATATTTAATTTAGACATATTATTAAATAAAATTAGTAACCAGTCCTTATATAATATTCACATTTGTTTTGACTTCTTTATGAATGTAAAACTTGTTTGTTTAAACGGTGTCTAATATTTATGAAGGTTTTTAAATTATTCGTCCCCTAATTCGTCCCTTAAAAATAAAAAAACCTCGCAAATCATTGATTTACAAGGCTTAATGTTTAATAAAAGTGGTCCCACCTGGGCTCGAACCAGGGACCCCCTGATTATGAGTCAGGTGCTCTAACCAGCTGAGCTATAGGACCCGCGAAATGCGGATGCAATATTACTACTTATTTTTAACTGTTACAAGATTTTTATGAACAGTTCTTAGAATAGTTTATCCGTCTTAAAAGCGCTATTTATAAATGGGAAAAGAAACGCTTAATCAGTGAAACATTTTGACCATTAATAATAAAACGGCTAAACAGCTGCTCAGCAATTACATATACCGGTTTTGGGTTGATTGTATTTGATATTCAAAATTATATTGAGAACCTCTCCTATTCCTAGAACGGCATCCATCAGACTACTTGTGGATTTAATAACATACGACGTGCCATTACTCCTTAATTTCTTGACATAACTCCACCAACACCCCATTTGCTGTTTTGGGGTGAACAAAGGCAACGAGTTTGTTATCCGCGCCCTTTTTTGGTTTTTCACTAAGTAATGTAAAACCTTCTTTTTTTAAGCGTTCCATTTCCGCAACGATATCCGCTACCTCAAACGCTACGTGGTGTATGCCTTCTCCTTTCTTTTCCAGAAACTTGGCAATAGGTCCGTCTGGTGCTGTGGCGGCTAATAACTCTATTTTATTGGGTCCATTTTTAAAGAAAGAGGTCAATACACCTTCCGATGCTATTTCTTCTTGTTTATAAGGGGCTACACCCAACAATTTCTCAAAAAGTGCATTGGAATCGTCCATATTGTTCACTGCAATTCCCAAATGTTCTATTTTTTTCATGCCAAAATTGCTTCAGAGTGCATACTATAGGGCTTAAGATACATTTTTCTATGTACTTTTGCAGTATGGAAACGCAAAGACAACGTAAGATCGCGGGAGTTATTCAAAAAGACATTGTAGATATTCTACAAAAGGCTGCCATTGATGGTGGTCTTCGTAATACACTTATCTCCGTTTCTAAGGTTTCGGTCACCACAGATTTATCCATCGCAAAAATATACTTGAGCATTTTTCCAAATGACAAGGCCGGTGAGTTGATGGAAGGTATAAAATCTAACCAACCGCTAATTAAACACGAGCTTTCTCAACGTACCCGTAATCAACTGCGCAGAGTACCGGAGCTCTTGTTCTATTTAGATGATTCTTTAGATTATATAGAGAACATTGAAAAGTCATTGAAGCGCGAAGAAAACCCTATAGAGAACAGAGATTTATTGCCTAAACGTAAAAAGAGCTGATCGGTTGAATTTTCCACTCTATATCGCTAAAAGGTATGTGCGTTCTAAAAGTACCCAGAACGCGGTCAACATTATTAATTTCATTACCTTTTTAGTTATAGTTATTGGCTCTGCGGCACTGTTTATTGTATTATCAGCTTTCGCCGGATTAAAAACGTTTAGCCTTTCGTTTACCGAATCCTTTGACCCACAGTTAAAAGCAATGCCCGTAGCGGGGAAAACGTTTACACTATCTCCAGAACAGGAAGAACGTTTGCAATCGGTTGACGGACTCGCATTTTACTCCAAGGAAATTGAGGAAAAGGTATCTCTAGAACATCGAGGTAAAAATCATATTGCCTACATTAAAGGGGTGGATAGTAATTACACCAAAGTAACGGGTGTTGACAGTACGCTCTATATTGGCGAATGGACCATAAATGACTCTCAAGTGGTATCCGGGTTGGGTATTGCCAATATCTTAGGCGTTACCATCAATCAGTTTCGTAGTCCCATGCAGATTTATGCTTTTAAACCTGGCAAGGGTTCCATATCTCAGCAAAGCATTTCATCGCTCTATAATCAATTACCCATGGTTATTGGTGGTGTGTACGCTGTTGAGGCCGATTTGGACAATAAATATGTTTTTGCCGATTTACGATTAACGCAGGCTTTATTGGAAAAAGATTCGCTTTCCATTTCGGGTATCAATTTTAAAATGGACGAAGGCATTGAACCCAGTGCAGTTCGCTCAGAAATTCAATCTATTTTAGGTTCAGATGTTCAATTAAAAAATAGGCAGCAGTTAAACAGTACGCTCTACAAAATGCTGAATACCGAAAATGTGGCCACATACCTCATCTTTACCTTGGTACTCATTATTGCCCTTTTTAATGTGGTAGGCGCCATAATTATGATGATCTTGGACAAGCAACAGAACTCAAAAACACTCTATAGCCTTGGTACTACCATTAAAGAACTGCGACAAATTTACTTTGTTCAAGGTATACTGGTAACGGGTTTTGGCGGACTGATAGGGGTATTGATCGGAACGCTTTTAATTTGGTCCCAACTTACCTTTAGTTGGTTGATGATTACCCCTTCCCTTGCTTATCCGGTAAAGTTTGAAATTATCAATATTGGCATTGTACTGGCCACCATTTTAGTATTGGGCGTAATTGCGTCTAAAATTGCAAGTAGCCGTATTAATAAAAAGTTGGTGGATCTTTAGAAGACGCACATTATTTGTTAAATACAATATCTCGCTTATCTTTTTGTTATTTAATTGCATAAATAACCATCAATAAAAGCATGAAGATCTCTAGAACACATTCCCCAACCCTTTTAACATTAACATTTATTATCTGCTCCCTTTTCACCACAAACGCGCAAAAGGCCAGTGGGTTTTACGAAAAGCTACACGAATTTAATTTCCCTTATTCCCCTGCACCTGCCAATGTAGTGTACTATAAAGTAGACCATAATTTAAGGTCTGGCAGTATTACCATGAAAGACTATCGTGGTGAAATAGTTACCATTGACAATTTTAATCATAAACGCCCCACATATCATCCTGACTATAGAAATTATTCCAATCCGCTTAGTGTACTTCAATCGTTTGATGATTTAAAAAGTAATAAAGCGAATACCATGTATTACTACCTAAATAGTAGTGATATTGAACTGTATTACAAAAAAGGGGAAAGTGATACTATCTATGATGTTATGGCCAATTATAACGCCAAGTATACTGCTAAATATCAAGACAAAATTATTGCTGAAGACTCTCTAATATTTAAGGATAAAGTAGGTGAAATTGTAAGCAAACTAAAAGGAAAGGACTTTGCTATTGTGGCTATAAATAAGAGTAAAAATGTTGCCTATGATGCTAATGACCATATTCTTGTAACGGTACATAATGCATACCAAAGTTTTGTTCGAAGAGCACAAATGGCTTATAACAAAAACAATATAGCTTTTATTAAGCTTAAGAAAACAAAGAAACTTGTATCTGAAGACGAAGTAAATCAACTTACCGATGCCGTTAAAAACTTGAAGGCCATTGATACAGGACTTAAAACCAGAACCGAAAGAAACCAAGAAGTACAGCAATTAATTGAAAAGTTTACTGATTTAATAGATTCTGAAGACTTTAAAACCCATGATGACTACAAAGTTTTTGTACATGGCAATTTAGGTTCGCTATATTCACTATTAGAGGATTATGAGGCAGCTATAGCCCAATATGATTTAGGAGCATCTTATAGCTCTCGTGGTGGTTCAAGTTCTTATCTCAAAAGTGGCAAAAATAAAGCCACATTTAGAAAGGAGAGAAAAGAAAAGTTGTTTCTTGCTGGAGAGAACATAGTAAAGCCAGAGTTTAGCGACAAATATAATCAGTGCTACCAAGGCATCTAACCATAATTTATCTATCAACAATAATCCTGTTTTTCAATAAGAAACATCATAAAACATCTAATCAATGATTAAAAAAATTATATCATTTACATGTATTGTACTCCTATCTCTTCAACTACAAGCTCAATCCTTAAAATCTAAAGGTTTTAGTGTTTACCTACCCAACTATGCAGAACAATTAGCGCCCAAACAAAGTGAAACCTATTGGGCCGAAGTAATCTTAGGACCAGAAGAGGTATTAAATTTTACAAAAGATGAATTTCAAAAAGGTCTCCAGCTTGAAGATTTTAAGGAAATTACAGGTGACGAAGCTCCAGATATGTTTTTTGCAATTGACGGTATATCAGCAGATGACCTTGAAGTTACAGGCACTATTGCTCCGATAACAAGTGACATATATAGTATTAATATATCTCCAAAAGACAACAAAAGCGTTACACTTCTTTTTTACTATAAAGAAGAATTGACACAGTTATGGCAAATACCATTATTGCCAAAAGTAGATGTTCAAGGCAATAAGATCCCTATTACCATAAACTTTTCTGAAGATGAAAAAGAAAAGTATTTAATGTTAGAAAGTGGTAGTTCCGTGCCAGATATAAGTCCGTATATGGTAGAAATGTACTTGGACAAAAAGCTTGGAAAATCTTTTCTTACGAAAATCATCAATACCATTCAAGATACCTACGACAACAATATGGTAAAGACTTACACCAATTTTTACTTTGTTAAAGACAAAAAGAACAAAGCGCTGGCAGATGAATCAAAAGCAAAACTTACAGAGATGTCAGAACTTTCTAAAGCTAGTTTGTCTACCTTGAATGCGGCAAGGGAAAATAAGAAAGAGATAGATACACACACTGCCTATTGGACCAATTTGTTGTCCAATTATGAAGACTCCAGCGACAAAAAAATAGCTAAAATTAGATGGGGCATTCTTATGAACCTTACACAGCTTTCGCTTATGATAGAAGATTTTGAAAATGCAACTATGTATTTACAACAAGCTTCTGAACTAGATGTAAAATCTAACGCGGTAAAACAAGCACAAAAAGAATTAACCAAGCTGTACTCTGATTACAAATTAAACTACAACGAAGCAACTGGAGAAAGAAAATACTCCAACGGTTATGAAGTTAGCAGTTCTGCAAAAATAATAAGAGTCTTATAAATGTATGGAGATTACGAATTCACAAATTCGTGGTCTCCAAATTTCTCTAAAACCTCATCAAAAGCGGCAAATACAGAAGCCGAATCATCGCTGGTGACCATTTTCATTCTATACTCCTTAAAGTTAGGAATACCCTTGAAATAGTTGGTATAATGCCTTCTGGTTTCAAAGACTCCCAAGGTTTCACCCTTCCAATCAATGGACATCTGTAAGTGACGACGGGCAGCTTCCACACGTTCTGCCATAGTAGGTGGCGCTAAGTGTGTTCCTGTTTCAAAATAGTGTTTTATTTCCCTAAATATCCAAGGATAACCAATACTTGCACGACCGATCATAGCGCCGTCCAAACCGTATTCATCACGCATTTTCACAGCTGCTTCCGGAGAATCTACATCACCATTACCAAATACGGGAATGTGCATTCTAGGGTTGTTCTTTACATCTCTTATAGGGTTCCAATCTGCGCTTCCCTTATACATCTGTGCGCGTGTTCTACCATGAATGGCAATTGCCGCGCAACCTACGTCTTGTAATCGTTCTGCAACCTCAACAATTTTAATAGAGCTATCATCCCAACCCAGTCTAGTTTTTACCGTAATGGGTAGGTTACTATGCTCTACCATAGCCTTGGTCAAAGAGACCATAAGGTCAATATCCTTTAAAATACCGGCTCCTGCTCCTCTTGATACTACTTTCTTTACCGGGCAACCAAAATTAATATCTATAATATCTGGTTTAGACTTTTCAACAATCTCTACAGACTGCAGCATACTGTCTAAATTGGCACCAAATATCTGAATACCTACAGGGCGTTCCTTCTCATAAATATCCAACTTCATGACACTTTTTGCTGCATCACGAATCAATCCTTCCGAAGAAATAAATTCTGTATACACCACATCGGCTCCTTGCTCTTTACAAAGGGCACGAAACGGTGGGTCGCTCACATCTTCCATAGGTGCTAAAAGCAACGGAAAATCAGGTAGTTGTATGTCTCCTATTTTAGGCACTGGCATTCTAATTTTGGGATGCAAAGTTATATAAAATTACAACAAGGGCATTATCACCCCATGTGCGATTATCAATTAGAAATATCAAGCTTAATATGTATGTAAAGGCGCGGGTTTTTAGAAAGGCTGTAAATTAGTGCCCAAATTAGGTTTTCGACTATAGTAAGACTAACATTTTATCACCCAATTCTATTGCCAAAAACATCATGACCAATTTGCACCTTATTGTCTCGCTACCATTTGAGCCTATTGTTTTTGGTGTAAAATTGAACATGCATCTTATTCTAGAGTATCTGGCTTTCTTTATTGGATTTCGATACTATGTCTTTCTTAGAAAAAGAAGTACTGATGTTATTTCATCTAACAACCGACTTTCCATTATCATAGGTGCCGTTTTTGGTGCTTTATTTCTTTCTAGAGTGATAGCCTTTTTTGAGAATCCAATAGTTCATTTTGATCAAAGTTTGCTTTATAACCTGAACAATAAAACTATTATGGGCGGACTCTTTGGTGGTTTGCTAGGCGTAGAGCTTTCTAAAAAAATTATTGGCGAAGAACACTCTTCTGGAGACCTGTTTACATTACCCATTATTCTAGGGATTATAATTGGTCGCATTGGTTGTTTTTTGGCCGGAGTTAAGGAGTTTACCTATGGAACGGAAACTACATTTTTTACCGGTATTGATTTAGGTGACGGACTCTCAAGACACCCTATTGCCCTTTACGAAGTGGTTTTTCTGTTATTTCTGTTCATTATGATCCGTAAGATTCAAAAAACTGACCTCAATCTTAAAAATGGTGACCTCTTTAAATTCTTTATGGTAACCTATTTCTCCCTTCGATTCTGTATTGAGTTTATAAAACCTAATAGTTTTTGTTTCTTAGGGCTGAGCAGCATTCAAATATTATGTTTAATTTGTTTGGTTTACTACCAAAAATTCATCCTACGGGGAATAACATATGTCAGAAAAAAACTATACCTATTATGATTTTACCTTAAGCCTTTGCCCAGAATGTTTGCGACGGGTAGATGCTAAAATCGTCTTTGAGAACGAAAAGGTGTACATGCTTAAACATTGTAAGGAACACGGTAGGTCTAAGGTTTTAATTGCTGATGATATTGAGTACTATAAGAACATTAGAAATTATAACAAAGCATCTGAGTACCCCAAAACATTCAATACAAAAACGCATTATGGTTGCCCTTATGATTGCGGCTTGTGCCCAGATCACGAGCAGCATTCTTGCCTTACGGTTATTGAACTCACGGACCGATGCAACCTTACTTGCCCTACCTGTTATGCGGGATCATCTCCCACTTATGGTAGACATAGAACATTGGAGGAAATAAAGAAAATGCTCGATGTTATCGTTAAAAACGAGGGCGAGCCAGATGTTGTTCAACTTAGTGGCGGTGAGCCAACCATACACCCTAACTTTTTTGAAATTCTAGATTATGCAAAATCACTTCCGATCAGGCATTTAATGTTGAACACTAACGGAATTAAAATTGCGAAGGATTTTGAGTTTGCCAAGCGATTAGCCACCTATGCTCCAGATTTTGAAGTGTATTTACAGTTTGATTCGTTGGATAACAAAGTGCTACAAACCCTTCGTGGTGCAGATTTGGCAGATGTACGTTTACAAGCTTTAGAGCACCTTAATAAATTAAATCTTTCCACTACGCTTGTTGTTGTTTTACAAAAAGGGCTCAACGACCATGACATGGGAAGCACCATTGACTTTGCCCTTAAACAAAAATGTGTACGAGGTGTTACTTTTCAGCCTACCCAAATTGCCGGTAGATTAGAAAATTTCGAAGTCGATGAAAACCGAATTACCCTAACCGAAGTTCGTAGAAAAATTTTAGAGCAGTCGCCCATTTTTGAGTCGGATGATTTAATTCCGGTACCCTGTAACCCTGATGCTTTGGTAATGGCTTATGCTTTAAAATTAGGAGATGAGGTAAACCCGCTTACACGTTTTATAAATCCTGATGATTTGTTGAACGAAGGTAAAAACACCATTATCTATGAACAAGATGAACAATTACATGGTAAAATGATAGAGTTGTTCAGTACTGGGAATTCCGTTGAAAAAGCGTCGGAAAATCTAAAGAGTATTATGTGCTGCCTACCAGAAATTGATGCTCCAGAGCTTGGGTATGACAACTTGTTTCGCATCATTATTATGCAATTTATAGATGCCCATAATTTTGATGTACGTGCCATTAAAAAATCATGTGTGCATATTGTAAATAAAGACTACAAGATTATCCCATTTGAAACCATGAACCTGTTTTATAGGGATGATAAAATAGAACGCTTAATAGAACTACAAAACGAAACGATATGATGTTAGAGGTAAATCTTGACGGAATCTTTGTTTTTATCTTTCTTATCATGTTTGGTCCGGCATTACTATTTCTATTAATAGGTGCCATATTATTCGCCAAACAAAAGAAAAAAGCAGGTAAGGTTTTTATGATTTTAGCAGGGGTCTATCTTTTAATTAGCCTAGGTATTTGCGGTTCCATGATGACTTCCTAGCGGCATTAAAGTCGCCTGCCTTCATCTGTGTTCTTGCGCTTATAATTGTCACGAATCTTGGTGTTGCCAAATTTGTAGCGAAAACCTAGAACAAATAACCTGTTTTCCCACCTGGAACTGATACTGTTTCGTTGATCTAAATAATTTCTGGCAGAATTATAATTGCCATTGTTGAAAATATCCTCAACTGCCAATGATAGGCTCGCCGCTTTGTTCCATAAAGTTTTTCTAAAAGCCAGACCTAATTTGCTAAAGGATTCAAATTTAGCATTACCACTAATACGAGGTGTAAAATGGGTAAAGGTAAGGTCAGCAAATAAAGATTTGTCGCTCAGTAATGTAAAACTGTTCGTGGCGCGGGTATGGGTAGTCCAAATCTCGTTTTCTACAAGAAGACCCGTTCCCGTATCCCTAAAACTATCCTTATCATAATAATGGCTAATAAGGAAGAATAATCTCCAATACGAAGTCAGGTTTTTAGAAACACTGGCATCTACACCGTAATAGTAATTTGTTTCAAGATTAATATATTGGGTACGTAGAATATTAGTGGCATTATCCTGGAAAATCTGTTGAGATTGTTCATTAGATTTTTTGCTGGCAAACAGCACGAGCTTATACGCTTTATCGAACACATAATCCAATTGAAGATAATCGCTATAGGCCGGTTTAAGGTTGGGGTTGCCTTCCTCTATAGAGTTGGCAGAATAGTAAAACTGAAAAGGATTAATATCACCGTACCTTGGTCTGGTAATCCGTCTAAAAGATTTAAGATAGAAGGCATTTTTCTCAATGGTGTATGATAGGGATAGTGACGGAAAAACATTAAAATAGGACCTAGAGGTCGTATTTGCTCCCGTACTCAATGTTCCTTTAGAATCTGTATATTCTCCCCTTAACCCTACATTCAACTTCCACTTTTCCCAATTATTATTAAGACTTACATAGCCGGCATAAATCTGTTCGTCATAATTGAAAACCCCTGAACCTGTTGGGTCCACACCATCCACCTCGGTATCAAAACCTTGTTGTAAAATACCTGCTTCAGAATTAATGGTAGCCAATCTTAAGCCGGTTTCCAAGGTTGAAGTTTTGTTAAAAGGCCACGTTAAATCGGTTTGTAAACTGTATAAATTTATAATTTGGTTAGATGACACCCCCAAGGTATTTTCAGAGGTAAATTCTGAATCTCCCTCAACGATATCATTGGTTATTGTTTGGTCTCTTTTATTGTCATAATAAGTAAAATGCGCATTGGTGGATAGTGTGGCACCATCGTCATTAATTTTATGAACCCAATCTATATAGTTTGAAGCATTAAATACATTGTTGTCCAAGGTATTTAGACCTGCCAATTGGGCGGTCAACTCACCATTTAAATCTGTGATATCTGTTTGGGAAGAAAACTGTCTAGCTTTATTAGGAGTAAAGCCTCCGTTAGACGTAATACTAAGGGTGTTCTTATCATTTAATTGAACATCCAAAAAGAGATTAAGGTTGTGCTTTTTTTCTTTGGTAATGGATTTTTGTTCCGCAGTCCAACGTTCATTTTCTTGCCCTTCTTCAAAAAAATTGGTGATTTCCGTATAGCGTGCCCAATTACGGTTGTGGCTAAAACTATAATTTGTAGAAAAATCAATTTTTTTACCTTTAAAAAAATGGTCCATCCCAACCGTATGTTTTGGTAATACGCCTTGGGTATATCTGTTAAAAACAGCACCATTATACCCAGAAACCAGATTTTTCTTCATTTTAATATCAAGCACCAACCCACCCTCTGCACTGTATTTTGCCGGCGGACTCGTAATTACTTCTATGGATTCTACATTACTCGCAGAATTACCCGTTAAAAGGTTGATGATATCCTCTTCCGGTAAATTAATTCTTTTGCCATTGATCATGATACTTACCTTAGCGCTGCCATTAATGTAAAGTTTGTTGTTCATGACCATTACACCGGGCGTACGTTTAAGCACATCCCAAATATCCCCCTCTGATAAGGCCGTATTCTCAATATTAAAAATATGCCGGTCAGCTAAATGTTCAACGGTAGGCTTTTGGTGGGTTACTACCACTTCGTCTAACATTTGTGCATTGTTCAACTTTAATGGTTGTAATTCAACATCCTTAATCACTTTAAAAGCGGGACTTTCCACCGTGGTTTCTATATAACTTGCGGCAACACTGTATTCTCCCGCCACTACAGACTTGAACACGTAAAAGCCCTCGTCATTGGTTACGGTACCCTTTATAAACTCACCCTTATCTGTCAATAAAATTATATTAGCCAATACCACTGGTTGTTCTTCTGAGTCCACAATCGATCCTGATATCGTAAAATCTTGTGCTAAGCCTAGGGACAATGAAAAAAGTAATAGTAGTAGTGTGGTAAATAAATCCCTCGTCATGTATGTTGGTTCTTGCCACTAAAATAGGAAAGTAAATCGGAAATATCTGACAGAAATGTTAAAATATTAACAGGAAAAATTGAGGTATTCGCAAAAATTTATTCCATATTAATTGTCCAAGCGCTCCCGCTCTATCTTTTCAATATCCCGTTGATTATCCTCTAAACGGAAATTACCAAAATTATAGGTGAACCCCACTTTTACATATTGGGTTTCTGGGGTGGAAAGAAACCTGTTGTCCTGATTTAAATAATTGGATGTAAAATAGGTGTTGTAACGATTTAAAAGGTCATTGGCACTAAGGCTAAGAACCATTCTATTGTCCTTAAAGGATTTTCTAAGGCCCAACGTTAAATTCATTAACTCATCTTGAATATATGAGCCCTGTAAATACCCTGATAAATATACAAAGCCCAATTCACCTTTAAAGGTACCGTCTTTGGACAGCGTAAGGTAATTGGTAAGGTCTATATAGGCCCCGTTGTATTCAAGGGCAAAGGAATTTTCATTGCTCTCGATCGCCATAAACGTTTCGTCTTCATGAAAAAGAGATATATAGCTATACAAATACCAATTGTTGGTGATAGATTTTCCATACGTGAAATCTAAGCCGTACGAAGTACTTTTTAATACGTTTTGGGTTACGTCCTTCAGTACTAAATTAGTATTGTCCTGAAAGGTCAATGTTGAAATATACCTGCCATTATCTCTATAATAAAAGTCAAAAAAATACTCTTGTTGCAGGGTATAGTTTACATTGAAATTATGACTAAAATTTGGAATTAAATTTGGGTTGCCCTCTTCAAAAGTGCGTTCGTTAATATAGGTTCTAAATGGGTTTAAATCATCATATCTAGGACGTTTAAGCTTTCTGGAATAATCAAAAGAAACACTATGGTTCTCATTTATGGTATGTAATACATAAAGCGATGGGAAAAACTCCAAGTATTCAAGATTATTGATCGTGGTAACATTTGAGGAAACCCCTGTGCTAATGGTTTGCTCTGCCCTTAGCCCAGATTTAATGCTCCATTTCTCCCAATCCTTTGAGAAACTCACATAACCGGCATATACACTTTCATCATAGGTGTAGTCATCAGATAAATTAGGAATAAACTCCGTACCATTATTCTGTAAAAAATAACCCAAGGTACTTCTAGAGTCTATAAATGAACCTTTGACACCTGTCTCGAACGAAGTACTTCCAAAATACTTGTTATAATCCAACTGTGCCGTAATTATGTCTATTTGCTGGTCTGCAATCGTTAAAAAATCAAAATCACGAATAAACGATCCGTCTGGCAAAAAGTAATCAGACCCTACGTCTTGGCTACGATTTAAATCAAAATACGTGTAGTGGGCATTTACATTTAAATTACCTTGATTTTTAAATGTATGCTTATAGGTAATGTCGCCCGAAAGGTTGTTCTTTTTCTCGTCTAGATAGCTATTGGTGGTAAAAGTAGAATCTACCATACCGGCACCGTTCCTGATTATGGTTTCTTGAAAATATTCGGCATCCCGTTTTGGTTGCAACTGAGCATTGGTGGTAAGACTTATCTTATTTCTATCATCTACATCATAATCAACAGTAAGCGCCCCAATATGTGCTTTGGTACGTATTGTTTGGTCAAAATCCGTGTCCCACATAGAAAATACACCTGTGTCATCCATAAAGTTAACGGTATTCAACAATCCTTTATATTCTTTTTTAGGAGCAAAATTATAGCTTGCGTTTACATTTAATTTTTGAGTTTTGTAAAAATGAGAGGTTCCAAAATTGTATTTAGGAAAAACTCCTTGTGTATACCCAACATTTACATCGCCTTTATATCCTACAGATACATTTTTACTGGTAACAATATTCAATATTGATCCGCCCTCGGCATCATAACTAGCAGACGGATTATACATCACCTCAACAGATTTTATATTCTCGCCCTTGTAATTCTCCAACAGACTTCTAACTTCTTCTTCAGATAATTGAACCTTACGGTTATTGATATAAATTGTAGTAGCTCTATTACGAACTTTAAGAGCATCGCCCATGACAATTACACCCGGGGTTTGCCTAAGAATATCCCATGAACTATTCTGAGAAATGACTGTGTTTTCTACATTGAAAACAATACGGTCAACTTCCCTTTTAACTACAGGTTTACTGCTTGTAACAGTTACCTCATTAAGTTGTTCTGCTTGCTGATGAATTATTACAGCTCCTATTTTTGTGTCCCTAAAAATCTCCAATGCCAGATATTCTGAACTTTGGCCAATATAGGATGCCTGTAAAAAGTAAAGGCCCTCATTAATATTCTCCATTAAGAAAACACCTTCCTCATCTGCAGAAGTGCCCTTTACCATAACAGAATCTGAAACCTGCAACAGAAAAACCGAAGCAAACGGAATGGGCTTTTCGTTTTGATCCTTTATACTTCCCTTTAGCTCAAAGGTTTGTGCAAGTATACTTTGGCATATGCCCAATGCAATCAATAAAGTGGTCAGTAGTATTTTCAATGCTAACTTGGGGTTATATATCAAATCTAATTAAAAAATCGTTGTTATCAATTGCAAAACCTATATTCCAAAAAGAAACCTAAATACATTAAATTGACCAATAGGGCAAAGTTTAGCGCTTTAATTTAGATTATATTTGCAATCGCTAAATATGAACAGCGAATATACTCCTGTTGTTTTGGCCTTTTTATTATTTTACTGCTATGAAAAACATTAGAAACTTCTGTATAATTGCGCATATTGATCATGGTAAGAGCACCCTGGCCGATCGACTCTTGGAATTTACCGGCTCTGTTACGGACCGTGAAAAAAAAGAGCAATTATTGGATAGTATGGATCTAGAAAGAGAACGTGGAATTACCATTAAGAGCCATGCCATACAGATGGATTATATATACGAAGGTGAGGAATATGTGCTCAATTTAATTGATACTCCCGGCCATGTTGATTTTTCATATGAAGTATCTCGCTCCATTGCAGCTTGTGAAGGAGCTTTGTTGGTAGTAGATGCTGCACAGAGTATACAGGCACAGACCATATCTAACCTTTATTTGGCATTGGAGAACGACCTTGAGATTATTCCTGTTTTGAACAAGGTAGATTTACCAAGTGCCAACCCAGAAGAGGTTACAGACGATATTGTTGATCTATTAGGTTGTAAGGCAGAGGAAGTTATTCCTGCAAGTGCTAAGACAGGTATTGGTATTGAAGAAATCTTAAGTGCTATTATAGAGCGTATTCCTGCTCCAAAAGGTAATCCTGACGAAGCTTTGCAGGCCTTGGTGTTCGACTCTGTATACAACCCGTTCAGAGGAGTGGAAACTTACTTTAGGGTCGTAAACGGATCTATTAAAAAGGGGCAAAAGATAAAGTTCGTAGCTACCGATAAAAGTTACTTTGCCGATGAGGTAGGTACGCTAAAATTAATACAGCATCCTAAAAAAGAAATTAAGGCCGGTGATGTAGGTTATTTAATTACCGGAATCAAAGATGCCCGGGAAGTAAAAGTTGGTGATACGATAACCGATTCTGCCAACCCTACAAAGAATCCTATAGGCGGGTTTGAAGATGTGAAGCCTATGGTATTTGCAGGTATCTACCCTGTTGATACAGAGGATTTTGAAGAGCTTAGATCATCCATGGAAAAATTGCAGTTGAACGATGCCTCCTTGGTGTTTTCCGCAGAAAGTAGTGCTGCCTTAGGTTTTGGATTCCGTTGTGGGTTCTTGGGTATGCTGCATATGGAGATTATACAGGAACGCTTGGAGCGTGAATTTGATATGACGGTAATCACTACGGTACCAAACGTAAGTTACCATGCCTTTACAAGAAAAGATCCAGATGTACCTTTAATTGTAAACAATCCTAGTGATTTACCTGATCCCTCTACTATAGACCGTGTAGAAGAACCATATATTAAAGCTACTATTATTACCAAGTCTGATTTTGTTGGCAACGTTATGTCCCTATGTATAGAAAAAAGAGGGCAAATTACCAACCAAACCTATTTGACGACTGAACGTGTTGAGCTTAATTTTGATATGCCTTTGGCAGAAATTGTATTTGATTTCTATGACCGACTTAAAACGGTTTCCAAAGGATATGCATCTTTTGATTATACCCCAATAGGTATGCGTGAATCCAAACTGGTGCGTGTAGATATTTTATTAAACTCGCAAACCGTAGATGCGCTTTCTGCATTAATACATTTTGATAGCGCTACCACTATTGGCAAGAAAATGTGCGAGAAATTAAAGGAGCTTATACCTAGACAACAGTTTGATATTCCTATACAAGCTGCTATTGGTTCAAAAATTATTTCCAGGGAAACCATTAAGGCTTTACGTAAAGATGTAACCGCCAAATGTTATGGTGGTGATATCTCCCGTAAAAGAAAGCTTTTGGAAAAGCAGAAAAAAGGTAAAAAACGAATGCGCCAGGTGGGTAATGTAGAAATACCGCAAGAAGCTTTTATGGCCGTATTAAAATTGAACGATTAACGTTTTTCTTTCTTTTCGTCCTTTTTCTCAGAATCATCTGTAGGGAACATTTTACCTAAATAGGCCAATTTGTACCCTTTTTGGATATCTGTAAAGTCTTTACTAAAAGCCGTAATGATTTGTATATCGCCTTCAGGATCCTTTAAAAATAAAGGTACAATATCATTGTCCGCCTTGGTGATTTCTATGAGGCCCTCATAATGTTCCGTATCATGTAATTCAATTTCATGGATGGCAGGAAATTTTCGGGCGGCTTCCGCTAGTTTAATAAAATCATCCGTATGAGAGAATAGTCCTTCCTTGGGGTTTTTCTCCGGATCGTTCATTTCATCTGCATCTACCAATCTAAAGGAGCCGTTTTCCCCAAATGCATCTTGAAATTTGTTTATGGCATATTTGTTAATATCGGAATTTCCGGTCAGTGCCATTAAATAGCCAATATCGTTAAGCTCAATATTGTCAGTAAGATTGTCGGAATATACATTGGCAGAGAACGCTTCTAATCCTAGTTTACTGGCCTTGTCAATATTGGTTTGGTTATTGTCTATCAATACCACATGTCTATCGTTCTTGTGTAAATAATCTCCAATTAACCTTGACGCCTTAGAGGCTCCCAAAATTAAAATACCTTCTGATTTCTTTAAGAACACGCCCACAAATTTTGCGAAAATACGCGCGGTAGTGGCATTTAAAAGTACCGTTCCTAAAACGATCATAAAGACCAATGGGGTAATATACTCTGCCCCCGGCTCTCCTTTGGATAAAAGTTTTGAACCGAACAATGAGGCTATACCTGCCGCTACAATACCCCGTGGCCCCACCCAGCTAATGAACATTTTTTCATTAAACTTTAAATTGGAACCTATGGAACTTATAAATACGCCAAGAGGTCTAATAATCAACACAATGCTTAAGAACAATGCAATGGTCTTCCAAGTAAATATTAATTGTAGGTCTGCAATATTTATATTGGCAGACAATAGGATAAATAATATAGAAATCAATAATATGCTCAGCGATTCCTTAAAGTATAGCAATTCTTTTATATTGGGCAGCTCCGTATTCCCCATAACCATACCCATAACCACCACCGCCAAAAGACCAGATTCATGGGCAAATATATCTGACATAACAAATACCCCAAGTACTACGGAGAGTGTAGCTACGTTCAAGAGATAATGTGGTATAAAATTCTTCTTTATCAAAATTGTCAAGGCATGGGCAAAAGTGAAACCAAATGTAAAGCCGAACAATAAAATTTTCCCGAACTCTATAAGTGCTGTCATCGTATACGCCTGACCTTCACCTACACTAATAAACTCATATACCAATACTGCGGCCAAGGCGCCTATTGGATCTATAAGAATACCTTCCCATTTTAATATTGCGGACACATCTTTCTTAAGGGGTATATTTCTTAAGATCGGGGTTATTACCGTGGGGCCGGTCACAATAATCAGTGCTGAAAATAAAAAACATAATTGCCATGATAGGCCAAAAAGAAAATAGGCGGCAAAGGCGGCACCAAAAAAAGTGGTTATACTACCTAAGGTTATCAATTTTGTGATTACCGGGCCAATACTTCTAATTTCTGATCGCTTTAGGGTCAGACCTCCTTCAAATAAGATGATACTTATGGCCAATGACACAAAATAATATAGGCTTTCTCCAGGAAACAACCCTTTGGCCCCGTTCCAAATAGGTTCTATTATTTTTGAACCATCTTCTGTATATAAAGAAGATATAGGCCCTACCAAAAGACCAATAAGAATTAACGGTAAAATTGCAGGAAGTTTTAAACGCCATGCCACCCATTGTGCGAGTATTCCCAAAATTATAATTCCTGCCAGTTCTAGCATATTCTGTATTTTGGTTAAAAATAACAATTTAACGGTATTAAATACTATAAAGTCTAAACCTAAACCTAGCATTTTTGAACCGATAAAAAATAATAAGATGTCCTTAAAGGTTTGTACCCAAGACTAGAGCTACTCTAGTTTGAAGAATCTAGTCTAAAAATTCAATTTGTTACATACTACTAACCGTTGCCATTAAAAATAGCTAGGCAGCCATATTTTTTTAAAGTAATATTTAAAGACCTATTTCGCCTTAATCCGCTTTGTCTTACAAAATTTGTAGAATTTAACTGTAGTTTAAAATCATTTTTTAACTTTACTAACGTTCTCCCAAACGTAATACATCCTATTAATGAATGGTTAACATGTTGGCAGAACCTATTTGGTATTTCAAAACATTCTTAAATGTTTGAAAAAAAACGCTTTTCCATATTTAAAAAACCCCTCTTAATTGGGTTCTTGGTATTTCTGCTTTCTTTCATAGTTCTTCAAGCATTTATATATCAAAGAGTTCAATTACGTTTAAAAGAGGAACAACAACGTGTTCATAATAGGGCATTAAAGTTAAAAGACGACCTTCATCTTGCCATAGGAGAAAGCTATTTAACTACCCAAACACTATCGTATATTGTTGAAAATTACGGTATACCTAAAAACTTTGATAGTATTTCAAAGTTTTTATTGAGCAATAATGCCCATGTAGACGCTTTAGAACTTGTTAACGGGGAAGGAACTATTACCCATGTTTATCCTTTACAAGAAAATGAGGTTTTAGGGTTTAATATTTTTAAGGATTCCGTTGCCAAAAAAGGAGCTTTATTAAGTAAAGAAATAGACGACCACTTTACTATTGGCCCTATTCGATTAAAACAAGGGGGAGTTGGCTTTGTATCAAGAAAGCCTATCTATAATGACAAAGGTTTTGCTGGATTTGCGGCGGCCGTCATGAAATTATCCACTATCATTGACCTTATAGAAACATCCTCTCAAGACAATGCCGATTTATTATATCAGCTGGCAAAAATAAATGATGACAATACCGAAGAGGTTTTTTATTCTTCTCAAAATATTGCGCTTGAAAATGCTATAAATGTACCTATAACCACCCAACAGGGAGAATGGAAACTCTATGTAATATCTAACAATTACCGTTCCTACACTAATTTTTGGCCTCTGTCTATCTTAGGTCTAATCTTTTCCTTGATCTGCGGCGCTTTTGTTTGGTCTATAACCCGCCAACCCATAAAACTGAACCAAATGGTTCAAGAAAAAGTCAACTTATTAAAAGAAAACCAACAGAAGTACGAAACCTTAGTGGAACAAGCTTCCGACGGTATTGTTGTTTCAAATAAAGCTGGGGAAATCCTTGACATCAATGAAACGGGTGTCTTAATGTTTGGGTATACCAAAAATGAAATACTACAAAAAAACTTTAATGACCTGGTTTCTCCAGAAGATTTGGCCCAACTACCCTTGCGCTACCATAAAATAACAAAGGAAAAACCATTTGTTTCTGAAAGGAATATGATCCGTAAAGACGGTAGTACGTTTTCCGGAGAAATTAGTTCCAAAGTTTTACCCGATAACACCGTTCAAGGCATAGTTAGAGACGTTTCAGAAAGGAAAAACCTTGAAAAAATAGCACAGAACAATTTAAAAATCTTTAGTAAGGCCTTTAACAATAGTACTATTGGTATGACCATTAGGGATGAAAACAAACTTTTAGTTGATGCCAATACCTGCTTTCTGACATTGACCGGATATCATCTTGAAGATATTAAAGGAAAATCTTTTGCCGAACTGGGGCTTGTAGACAACGAAGATCTTACTAACGAGGATTCACCAACCTTTTCTTTGGTCCATGCCAATAGGATCGATAAAATGGAGGTAGACATTATAGATAAAACAGGGAAAATCTTGCATGTATTGGCTTCTGTAGAACCATTTGAATTTGAGAATAGAAATTTATGTCTTTCTACATTTATCGATCAGACCGATACTAAAAAAGCACATGTAAATCTTCGTCGACGAGAAAAAGAATACAGGCAGTTGACAGAACGTATATCTGACGCTTTCGTTTCTTTTGATCAGGATTGGAGGTTTAAGAGCATTAATGCCCGAGCAGCAAAAATTGTTGGCATGAATGTAGAGAAAATGATTGGTAAAAATTTATGGGAAGTCTATCCTTCTTTCAAAGACTCAGAAGCCTATGCCGTTTTTACCAATGCCATGAAAACGCAGGAGTATACCCATTTTGTACAATATCATGCCTCACATAATAGCTGGATAGAGAACCATTTGTATCCTTCAAAAGATGGTCTGTCCATATATTTTAGAAACATTACCAAGAAAAAACAGGCAGAACTTGAAAAACAGCAATTAATAGCCTTGGTTGAGAACAGTCCCGGTTTTATTGGATTGGCAACCTTAGAAGGAAAATCTATCTATGTGAACAAGGCCGGTAAACAATTAATAAATATTGCGCCTAAGGATGACATTTCTAATATAAGTATTCTAGATTATTTCCCTACTGATCAAAAGGGTGTTGTTAAGTCTAGTCTTTTACCGGAAGTTCTTGAAAATGGTATTTGGACCGGTGAAATATCGTTTAAAAACTTCAAAACCAAGGAGCTTATACCCTTAGAACTTTCCAGTTTCTTGATCCGTGATAAACAAAATAACCCAATTGCCGTGGGTTATATTGCCTTTGACCTGACCGAACATAAGAAAAACCAATCTGAAATACTTGAACTTAAAAGTAAAATGGATACGGCTATACGCATAGCTAAAATAGGGTATTGGGACTGGAACTTAGAAACCGGTATTATTGATTGGTCTGAGAGAATGTATGAGATTTACGATGTAAAGCCAGGAACTGTAATTACAGACAAAATGGTTCAAAATTTAATCCATCCGGACGACCTTGACCACCACAATAAAATTTTAGAACAATTAGGTACCGATAAGGCGGCCAACAATTTCACGTACAAAACCATTAACGCTAATGGGGTTGTTAAATATGTCTTGGTAGAAATGGAAGTTGTTGAGGATGAAAACAATAAGCCTATACGGTATAGGGGAACCGTAATCGATATTACAAAACAAAAAGAAGCGGACAACAAAATCATTGACTTACAGTCTAAAATGAACGCCGCCATTAGAATAGGAAAGTTTGGGTATTGGAACTGGAACATGGAAGGTAATATCGTAGAATGGTCTAAAGAAATGTATAGCATTCATGAGGTAGAGCCCAACACCGTCATGACGGTTGACATGGTCAAGGATATTATTTATGTAGAAGACCGATATTTATTGGAAAACCGTTTAAACGTAAAAATGGGTGAAGAAAGTAATTCTCCCAGTATGTACAGAGTTTTATTACAGGATAATACCTTTAAATATATTCTTGCTTTTTCAGAATTAGTATATGACAAAAAAGGAAAGCCCATAAGGTATCATGGAACAGCTATGGACATTACCAACAGTGTATTGGCAGAAGAAGCTTTGAAGGAAAGCCGGGAGAAATTTGAAAAAGCCTTTCAAAATAATTTAATGGGTTTGCTTATTATTGACTCTGATAGAAAGGTATTAGAAGCAAATTCAACCGTGCTGACATTCTTTAACCTGAAAAAGAATGATCTTATAGGGAAAACCGTATTAGAGTCCGGGGCCATTATAATGGATGAAAACGATAATGAAAAAAGAATTAAATTATGGTCTAATTTTAATAAAAAGGGGCGACTAAAAAATCATGAGTTTAAAGTGACCTTGGCCAATGGTAAACGAAAAACCTTGCTAATTTCTATAGAGCCACTCTTTTACAACAACAAAAAAAATTATTTGGCGACATTAATAGATGACACCAAACGTAAGGATGCTGAAGACGCTTTAGCATTACAAAACTTGCAGCTTAAAAAAACCAATTCAGAATTGGATAGTTTTGTGTATAGTGCTTCGCACGAACTAAGGGCCCCACTTACTTCCGTTTTGGGACTTATTGACCTTAGTATATCGGAAAATAAATCCCCAGAATTATTGACCAATCTAAAAATGATGGAAAAATCAATAAACAGGTTGGATGATTTTATTAGGGATATTATAGCATATTCAAGAAACAAACATTTAGAGGTTAGCAAAGAGCCTATTTCTTTTAATCAGCTTATAGAAAGCTCCATAGATACTTTTTGGTACCTAGAAAACACGAAAAACATAAAATTTAACGTTACTATCAATGATAAAATACCTTTTGCTTCGGATACAAAAAGAATTTCAATATTATTGAATAACTTTATTTCCAATGCCATTAAATATCATGACCCATCTAAAAACAACCCAACAATATGGATAGATATCACTACTTCAAAAAAGGAAGGGATCATAGTGATCAAGGATAATGGTCTTGGAATGGAAGAGGAGCAAATAGAGCGTATTTTTGATATGTTCTATAGAATATCATCCCAAATTATGGGTACCGGTATAGGCTTATTTATCGTTAAAGAGATTATGACAAAATTAAACGGCACGATCAATGTTACATCATCCTTGGGAGAAGGATCAATCTTTACATTAAAATTACCAAATGAATCAAGAAAAAAATAATCAAGCACTTTCCGTATTGCTAATAGATGACTCCGACGTCGATAACTTTATCAATAAGGCAATCATTTCAAAAGAAAAATGTGTAGACTCTATAATCATTAAATCTTCTGGAACAGATGCCCTTACCTATTTAAAAAGTATTGTCAATACTCCAGAAACGCATCCAGATGTAATATTCTTGGACATTAGAATGCCTAGAATGAACGGTTTTGAATTTTTGGACGAGTATGTAAAATTGCCCGAAGAAATTAAAATACATCCACAAATATTCATTTTAAGCTCTTCACTAGATCCCGTAGATAGTGAAAAAGCGGAAAAATATAGTTTTATAAAGGGTCATCTTTCAAAACCACTAGCTCACCATAACCTTGCGGAGCTACTGTTAAAAGAAGCTTAACAAAGCTTTTTAAGCTACTAAATTTGGCCATTTAAAAGCCAAATAACCTTCTTTGGCCCAAGAACATAAATGATAATATATTCTTAATAATCTTATCATTTCATGTGCTTTTATTATTTTGCCCTTTATGAAAATTTATCCTGTAGAAACCGGTAACTTTAAATTGGACGGAGGGGCCATGTTCGGTGTTGTTCCCAAGACCATTTGGCAGAAAACAAATCCTGCAGATGCCAATAACCTTATCGATATTGCCGCACGCAGTCTTTTAATTGAAAATGGTGATCGGTTAGTTTTGGTAGATACCGGAATGGGCAACAAACAGTCCAATAAGTTTTTTAGCTATTACAACCGTTGGGGAAATTTTAATTTGGACAAGTCATTAAAAGAACATGGTTTTCATAGAGATGATATTACCGATATTTTTTTGACCCACCTACATTTTGACCATTGCGGTGGAGCTATACAATGGAACAAGGACAGAACGGGTTATGAACCGGCATTTAAAAATGCAAAATTTTGGACCAATGAAAACCATTGGAAATGGGCAACCCAACCAAACCCTAGGGAGAAGGCTTCTTTCTTGACCGAAAATCTTATTCCTATGCAAGAAAGTGGTCATTTACATTTTATAGAAGGTTCAGACTCTAACTTTATGTCCAATTCTATATTAGGTTTTGATATTCGCTTCGTGGACGGTCATACAGAAAAACAAATGTTGCCACAATTTACATATCAAGAAAAGACCATTGTTTTTATGGCCGATCTAATACCTACCGTGGGGCACATTCCATTACCTTATGTAATGGGTTATGACACTAGGCCGCTATTAACTATGAACGAAAAGGAACTTTTTTTAAATGAGTCCGTGGAAAACCAATACTATCTTTTCTTTGAACATGATGCCCACAACCAACTTTGTACTTTAAAACACACCGACAGAGGTGTGAGACTGGACCAAACGTATACCTTTCAGGAAGTTTTTGGTCAATACTAATTTTAACTCTTAAAACTAATTTCATTACGTATATATGACAAATACATATTTTAAACCCCTGATAATTATTTCCTTGGTCACTTTATTTACAAGTTGTGGCAGTACTAGCCCTGCTTCTAGTGGCGGATTAATTCTTACCCCTGTTGAAAACATAGATGCTACCCCTCTAAAAATTTCTGACCTAACAGATGATGAAAAGAAAAACTGGGGACATTTAGACCTGGTTGCGGACACAATACCGGGCATGAGCATCAACAAAGCATACGATGAAATAATAAAGAACAGAAAAGGCACCAAAACAATTGTGGCCGTCCTTGACTCAGGAATTGATCTAAACCATGAAGACCTTGATGGTGTGCTATGGACCAATACTAAAGAAAAGGCCGGTAATAATATTGATGATGATGGCAATGGTTACATTGACGACATTCACGGTTATAATTTTCTAGGCGAATCTTACAATGAACAATTGGAATTTGTACGTATGCTACGCTTAAATATTGGAGATGCGGCAACCTTGTCCAAAGCAAAGGCAGAATTGGATAAAAAATATAATGAAGCCTTACAGGGCAAACAACAATATGAGCAGATATATCAAGCTGTAAAAAATGCCGACTCAGAAGTTAAAGCCTATTTGAAAAAAGACGTTTATACTAAAGAGGATCTTGCAGGTATTGAGGCAACTAGCGAGGCAATGCAGAGAAACAAAGCCATCCTAAATCAAATGTTCAGTATAAAGGATGCCATACCAGATGTTTTAAAGGAATTGCAAAACGGTATTAAGCATTATACGGAACAACTAAATTATAATCTTAATAAAGATTTTGATGGTAGAACCGTAGTTGGTGACAATGCTTATGACATAACAGATACTGATTATGGCAACGGAAACCCAAAAAACAGGGTAGATGATGAAAGCCACGGAACGCATGTTGCCGGTATTATAGCTGCAGAACGCAATAATGGCAAAGGAGTCAACGGTGTGGCCAATAATGTAGCCATTATGAGTATTAGGGCAGTTCCTAATGGTGATGAATATGATAAGGATATTGCACTTGGCATTCGTTATGCCGTAGATAACGGAGCAAGAATCATAAACGGCAGTTTTGGTAAATCATTTTCCCCAAAGGCAGAATGGGTGTATGAGGCCATTAAATATGCAGCGGAAAACAATGTGCTTTTTGTACATGCAGCAGGAAATGACGGCGCTAATTTAGATGACCCGAACAATGGAAATTATCCAAATGACCAAATAAACAATGGTCCGGAAATGACGGATAATGTATTGACCGTAGGTGCCCTTAACCCTAAATATGGTTCGGAATTGGTAGCATCCTATTCTAATTATGGTGCTATTAATGTTGATATTTTTGCTCCAGGTACAGATATCTATTCTACCTACCCAAATAATACATATGAGTTTTCACCAGGTACTTCAATGGCCGCTCCGGCGGTAGCAGGTATTGCCGCACTGGTTATGTCACAATATCCGTCATTAACCGCAGCACAGGTAAAACAAATAATATTACGATCTGGACTACCTATAAAATCAAAAGTAATTTTGGGCGGAGATAACAGTCAAAGCGCCTCTTTAAAAGAAATTTCCACTTCTGGAAAAATTGCCAATGCTTACAACGCCCTAGTTATGGCTGGGCAAGTAGCATCAGGAAAAATGAAATTATAAAACGAACTCAATATTATGACAAAATCTATTTTTACCCTACTCGCTGTTTTAAGTCTCGTTGTCGTATCGGCCCAAAACAAGTCCGGCTATTGGCAACAACATGTAGATTATACCATGGAAGTTAACATGGACGTAGAGACTTTTCAATATACCGGTACCCAAAAATTGGTATATACCAATAATTCTCCAGATGAATTAAACCGTGTGTACTTCCACTTATATTTCAATGCTTTTCAGCCTGGCAGCGAAATGGATATTAGATTACAGAATATTGCAGATCCAGACGGTAGAATGGTCAATGAAGATAAAGTAAGCAGGATTTCGCTTCTATCCGATTCTGAAATGGGATATCTTCATGCTACCTCCTTGACCCAAGATGGCAATAAGGTCAACTATTCAGAAGAAGGTACCGTATTGGTCGTTGACCTTGATCAACCTATAGCTCCAGGAGAACAGACTACCTTTAACATGGACTTTAAAGGCCAAGTACCTTTACAGATAAGGCGATCAGGAAGAAATAGCGAGGAGAATATAGCCCTATCCATGAGCCAATGGTATCCAAAACTGGCAGAGTATGATTTTGAAGGTTGGCATGCAGACCCCTATATAGCAAGGGAATTTCATGGGGTATGGGGAGATTATGATGTAAAGTTGACCCTAGATAAAAATTATACCGTAGGAGGCACGGGGTATCTACAAAATGCCGATGAAATAGGTCATGGTTATGAATCCCCGGGAACCAAAGTAAAGAAACAGAAAGGAAAAACCCTTACTTGGCATTTTAAAGCTCCTATGGTCCATGACTTCATGTGGGCTGCGGACCCAGAATATGTACACGATGTTCAACAAGTACCTAATGGCCCAACATTACATTTCTTTTATAAAGACGACCCAAAATTGTTGGAAAACTGGAAAAAGCTTCAACCTAAAACGGTAGAAGCTATGGAGTTTTTCAGCAAGAATATTGGTGAATACCCTTATGATCAATACTCCGTTATACAAGGGGGCGATGGCGGCATGGAATACGCCATGTCCACTTTAATAACCGGTGACCGTAAATTTGGTAGCCTTGTTGGCGTAATGGCACACGAGCTGGCACATTCTTGGTTTCAGCACATACTTGCTACCAATGAGGCCAAACATGAATGGATGGATGAAGGATTTACCTCTTTTATCTCTAGACTTTGTATGAGCGAAATTATGGATTCTGACAAGGACAATCCTTTTGAAGGAACTTACAAAGGATACAGGAACTTGGCACTTTCAGGAAAGGAACAACCCCAAACCACTTATGCTGATCGCTATGCCTTAAATTTTGCATATGGTATTTCTGCCTATAGCAAAGGTTCCATATTTTTATCTCAATTGGGTTATGTCATTGGTCAGGATAAATTAATGGAAACCCTTCGTAAATATTATACCGACTTTAAATTCAAGCACCCGGTTCCCAATGATTTTAAAAGAGTTGCCGAAAAAGTTTCACAGATGGAATTGGATTGGTATTTGACCGATTGGACACAAACTACAAATACCATAGATTATACTATTAAAGAGGTAGAGGCCAAAGATAATGCTACCAAAATAACTTTAGAAAGAGTTGGTCTTATGCCTATGCCCATAGACATTTTAGTGGTATATGAGGATAATACCAAAGAAACTTTTTATGCACCTCTAAGAATGATGCGAGGTGAAAAAGACAATCCTTATGCAGATATTGAAAGGACGGTTCTGGAAGATTGGCCTTGGGCTTACCCCACTTATACGTTTGATATTGAAAAACCAATGTCATCTATCAAAGCCATTGTCATTGATCCTTCTCAGCTCATGGCAGATGTTAACCTTGAAAACAATGTTTGGCAAGCTGAATAATTAATAGGAATATTAAGGATGTTCCCTTTTAGGGGCATCCTTCTTTTATAGTACCCATACATGAATCAGTCTTTTGGAAAAAAGGAAAAACTTAAAAGTAAAGTGCTCATCACCAAAATTTTTGATGAGGGCAAGGGTATTTCCAGTTTTCCATTAAAATTGATTTACTTACCCGTTACAACCCAAACCGTTTCCTTTAAGACCGGCGTTACGGTTTCTAAACGAAATTTTAAAAGTGCCGTAGACAGAAATAGAATTAAACGTTTGCTCAGAGAGGCCTATAGACTTAATAAAGCCCTTGTTTTTAACAATACGCAGGGTAACTTTGCGTTTCTATTTTTATACCTTGGTAAGGATATGCCATCCTTTGAGCAATTAGATCATAAAATGAAGCTCGTTTTAAATAAGTTTAAGCTACAGATCAATGAAAAAAATACTCAGTAAAAAAATACTTGTTCCGATCATTGCCATTGCCTTTCTCTTTGTAGGTAGTAGTTATAAAAGTGATTTTTTTGAAATAGCCAAGCAAATCGAAATTTTTACCACCTTGTTCAAAGAGTTGAACATGAACTATGTAGATGAGACCAACCCTGCAGAGTTAATGGATACCGCCATTAAGAATATGCTTGAAGAGTTAGACCCCTACACCAAATTTTTGAACGAACAGGATGTGGAGACGTATAGAATAAATAATGCAGGGGAGTATTCTGGAATAGGCGCATTGGTACGTACCTATAAAGATAAGTTGTTGATCATAGAACCTCATGAGGGTTATCCGGCAGATAAGGCGGGTTTAAAGGCCGGTGATGAAATCATTCAAATTGGAGATATCAAGGTGGCAGATTTTAAAGAAAACGCAAGTGAGCTTCTAAAAGGAGCTAATGGCTCGTCTATTAATGTAACGTATAAAAGACAGGGCTCCGTAAAAACGACTACCATTACAAGAGAGGGTATAGAAGTAGATGCCGTGCCGTTCTATAAATTGATCAATGATGAGACCGGGTATATTGTACTATCAAAATTTAATGCAAAAGCTAGTGAACAGACTAAGTCCGCACTTGTGGACCTTAAGGAAAAAGGGGCAAAAAGTATTATTTTAGATCTTAGGGACAATCCTGGTGGATTACTTTCAGAAGCCATTAACGTTACCAACCTATTTGTGCCAAAGGGAGAATTGGTGGTGACGACAAAATCCAAAGTAAAAAAATTCAATAGGGAATACCATACCAAAAATCAACCAGTTGATGAACAAATCCCTTTAGTGGTATTAGTGAACGGTAGTAGCGCCTCGGCAAGTGAAATTGTTTCAGGAAGTTTACAAGATTTAGATAGGGCCGTGGTTATGGGTGCCCGTAGTTTTGGAAAAGGTTTGGTACAGCGCCCGTTGAAATTAACATACGGCACACAACTTAAGGTTACCATTTCTAGATATTATACCGCATCTGGTCGTTGCATACAGGCTCTTGATTACTGGAATAGGGATGAAGGAGGAAACGCCGTAAGAAATACCCAATTCAATGATTTCTTTACCAGAAACGGTAGAAAGGTTCAAGACGGTGGTGGTATATTACCCGATATTGAAATAGCTACGGTCAAAACCAATGACCTTACCTTGGCCCTGCTTCAAAACAATGTCATCTTTGACTATGCCACTGATTTTCATTATAAAAACGATTTTGAGCAGGTTACCGATTTTAAATTTACCGATGCTGATTTCAATGCGTTCAAGAATTATGTTAAACAAAGTAATTTCTCATTTGAAACCAAAGCGGAAATAGCCATTAAAAAGGCACTCTCCGGTAATGAAAACGATTTTTTGGGTACAGATGTCAAGGATAGTTACAAAAATCTTTTAGCCAATATTGAAAAAGGTAAAATAAACGCCTTGGATAAATACCAAAGTGAAATTCAAAAGAACCTGGAAGATGAAATTGTTAAACGCTACTTTTACAGGGACGGATTATATCAATATTACCTAAAAAACGATGATGCCATATTAGCGGCAACGGAATTATTGAAAAATACGGGCAAATACAATAATGTACTAAAGTAATTCTGTATAGTTTTTAATAGCTACATGATTTCATATCGGGAATTACATAGTAGTCTTTAAAATTTTTTGCCTTAGGATCCATACATCCTTTTAAATTCCTGATTTTAATATTTTTAAAATCTATAGGTTGACCTTCACTTTGTAATGCAATCAAACCTTCTTTTAGTGGTTTACCATCTTGTTTTAGACTAGGATCAAACCCTTTTACCACACCACCACCTATTTGGGGTTTGGTATATTGCAATACCGTTTTTCCATTAATGATATGTGTAATTAACGAATCATGCAGCACAATCAATTCTGCTGTAACCCATTGATCCCCGTAGTACGTATCAGAGGTAGAGTTAATACAGTGCCTTGGGTCTATTTTACCTTCATAGACCACATCTGTACCCGGAGAACACATATTACCTGTAGGACGCTCTTTACCCTCTTCTATACCCGCCAAAAACTGCATTTCTACAGAAATTGGCCAGTCTTGCTCCTTCAGCATTGTTCTTGGGTCTTGGGAGTGGAACATAATGCCGCTGTTCAAAAGGGTATAGTCCGGAGCTCCTGGGTGTAATTCTCCCACAAATCTATATTGCATTGTTAAATGAAAATCTGAATAAGGCCTGTCATAATATAAATGCGAAAAACGATCGTTAAACTCCCCTTCATATTGATCGTAACGCACTTTAATCATACCATCTTCTGCACGAAAAGTATCCCCATAATTATCCCCTACCTCGTAGTGGTGAATTTTTGTGGTCCATCCTTTTAAATTTTCTCCATTAAACATGTTTACCCAATCATCTTGGGTCTGTTGAGATTTTGAAACTCCACAGCCAATTAATAACAATAACACTGTAATAGTTAAGCTGGTCCTTAAAATTTGTTTTTTCATCTTTAAATATCTTACATCTATTGGTAGCGTACACCATTCTGAGAAATTAAATGAAAACCTTGAATAGGTTACATCTAAATATCATTTATGCCTGTACATATGAATCTTAATTGCTCACTAAAAGTACTGGATTTAAATGGAAAAAATTAACGTTCATATTTTATCGCTACTTTTAATATGGACAAACTAAAACATCTAGCCATCAACCTTACAAATTATGCAAAACAAAATATTAGTACTAACCTGTTTCTTATGCTCCCTATTCACCCAAGCTCAAGAAACGAAAAAAGATACACCTCCAAAACCAATACCCGAAGCCAAATCTTTTGTTACAACACACAAAGGAAATTTTGGAGGGGAAACCCTTGAGTACACCGCTACCGCAAAAGAGACTTTTCTAACAAATAAAGATGGAGATTCCATAGCCACATTTTGGTCTGTTGCCTACACCAAAACCAATATGGGAGATGTCACTAAAAGACCTGTAACTTTTGTTTTTAATGGCGGCCCGGGTTCTGCTTCAATGTGGTTGCATATGGGGTTTTTTGGACCTAAAATTGTTCAAGTAGATTCCGATGCAAAAAATGATGATGGGGCCGCACCGTATAATTTAATCCATAATGAACATGGGTTATTGGATATTACAGATTTGGTTTTTATTGACCCCGTAGGAACTGGCTATAGTAGATTGGTTGGAAAAGGTGAAGGGAAAGATTTCTACGGACTTAAAGAGGATGTAGATTCGTTCGCTCAATTTATCCGTAAATGGGTTACTGAAAACAAACGTTGGTTTTCACCTAAATACTTAGCAGGTGAAAGTTATGGAACAACCAGGGCCGCTGCTTTAGGAAAAGCCTTAGAGGGATCCGGTCAAAATATGGCGCTGAACGGAATGATCTTAATCTCACAGGCTTTAGATTATGCCGGCTCTACATCAGTGCCCAATAACATTACTTCATTTATCACCTATTTACCCAGTATGGCTGCTACGGCATGGTACCACAAAAAAGCCGGCCAAGACAAATCATTGGAAAGTTTCATTAACGAATGTCGTGAATACACCTATAACACCTATATTTCTGCATTACATAAAGGCAATTTACTTTCTAATGAAGAAAAAAACGCCGTCGCTGAAAAACTGGCCTATTTTACGGGGTTGAACAAAACATACATTCTTCGCTCCAACCTTAGAATTCTTATGGGCCGCTTTCAAAAACAATTATTATTGGATAAAGGTTTGGCAATTGGTCGTCTTGACGGTCGTTTTATGGGCAATGAGGAAGATAAAGTTTCTGAAAAACCTCATTTGGGTGATGCTGCCAGTTACCAAATTAGCGCTGCTTATACTGCTAGTATCAATCATTATTTTGCATCAGAATTAAACATACAAATGAATAGACCGTACATTACTTCGGGCGGAGGTTCCAATTGGAGGTGGAGAACTGTTCCAGACAGCCAATATTGGGAACCTATGCCTGTAAATACGGCACCGGATTTAGGGGAAACAATGCGCAGAAATACGGCCATGAAAGTTCTGGTGGCAAGTGGGTATTATGATTTAATTACTCCTTTTTTTGATGCTGAATACACTTTTGCCAGAAATGGAATAGTTGGTGAACGTGTACAAATGACCTATTATGAAGCTGGGCATATGATGTACACTCATCAGCCGGACTTGATCCAATTAAGTAAAGATATTCGCGAATTTATAAGCACAAATTAGAAACAATATACTATGAAGGTTCATTCCTACTATCTATTATTTGTTGTTCTTACCATTTGCATGCTATTGGGTTGCAACAAAGAGGCCGATAAAAAAACTGATCATAGATATACCACATGGTCATCTTATTTAGGAGATCCCGGTAGAAGCCATTTTACTACCCTTGACCAAATAACACCTAACAATGTTTCACAATTAGAAATAGCTTGGCGATATAACGCTCCAGACTGGGGACAAATGCAAATGAACCCTTTGGTTGTTGATAGTATGGTATATGGGGTAACCGCGGCATTGCGGGTTGTTGCCCTACATGCAGAAACCGGGGAAGAAATATGGCAATTTGGAGACTCTGTTCAAGTTTGGCATTCTACCAGTAGAGGGGTTTCTTATTGGCAAAAAGGCGATGACAAAAGAATTCTTTGTACGCGTGGTGCTGATCTTTATGCCCTTAATGCACTCACTGGAACACCAATACCATCTTTTGGTACTAACGGGAAAATAGATATGCGGTCTGGAATGCCAGAAACAGCTAAAGAAAAGTTTGTTATTTCTAATACTCCCGGTACTATATTCAAAGATATAATTGTAATGCCCTTAAGAATATCTGAAGGTTCTGATGCAGCCCCGGGCGATGTTATGGCATTTAATGTAATTACCGGTGAGCAAGAATGGGTTTTTCATACCATACCCCACCCAGGGGAATATGGTTATGAAACTTGGGACGATCCCAATGCTTATAAAAATCCTATGGTTGGCGCCGCCAATAATTGGGCTGGTATGGCCCTAGATGAAGAGGAAGAAATTATTTATGTACCCACAGGTTCTGCTGCTCCTGATTTTTATGGGGGTGATAGATTGGGCAGTAATCTCTTTGCTAATTCATTAGTGGCTTTAAATGCAAATACGGGCGAATATCTTTGGCACTATCAATTTACACATCATGATATATGGGACCGTGATCTCCCGGCCCCACCAAATTTATTGACCGTGGAACACAACGGACAAAAAATAAAAGCCGTAGCACAAGTAACCAAACAGGGATATGTTTTTGTCTTTAATAGATTAACAGGTGAGCCCTTATTCGATATTGAGGAAATTACGGTTTCGCCATCCACATTACCAGGTGAAGTTGCCTGGCCAACACAGCCTATACCAACATTGCCTAAACCTTTTGCACGACAATCTAGCGAGCTAACCCAAGAGGATATTAATCCTTATGCAGAAAATAGAGAGGAACTTTTAGCATTTTTTAAGTCTGCACAAAAAGATGTGTATAGCCCACCCAATCTTCAACCTACATTATTACTGCCAGGATATGATGGGGCGGCAGAATGGGGCGGCGCAGGTGTTGATCCAGAAGATGGTATTTTATATGTCAACTCTAATGAAATGGCATGGAATTTAACAATGAAGGTAAATGAAACAAAAACCAATACCATGCCTTTGGGTAAACGCATTTATAGTAGTAAATGCGCTACATGTCACCAGACCGATAGAAAAGGTTTGGTTGCTAGTGGTTTTCCTTCTTTAATTGATATTCATCTTAAGAAAAGTAAAGAAGAAATATTGACTATAATTACTCAAGGAAAAGGGATGATGACCGGTTTTCCAACTTTATCAGATTCAGAAAAAGATGCCTTGATCCAATTTCTATTCAATGAAGAGCAAACTTCTTCCAATAATGCAAAAAAGGAAATAACCAGCACTACAGAAGAAAACCCTTATCTGCATGGTGGCTACCACAAGTTTTTAGATAGTAATGGTCTACCCGGTATTTCACCACCATGGGGAACGCTTAACGCTATAGATTTAAATTCGGGTGAATTTTTATGGTCCATACCCTTTGGTGAAACAATATCACTAAAAGTAAAAGGTTACCCTACCACAGGTACTGAAAACTATGGCGGACCCATAATTACCCAAAACGGACTATTACTTATTGCAGCTACAAAAGACGGGTACTTTAGGGCTTATAATAAATTAACGGGGAAACTGCTATGGGAATATGAGCTCCCGGCAGCTTCTTTTGCTACACCAAGTACGTATGAATACAAGGGCAAACAATATATTGTTCTGGCATGTGGCGGTGAAAAATTAGGAACAGAAAAGGGAAATCAGATTATTGCATTTGCCTTGCCTAACCCTTAATTTCTGTAGCTTTTGTTAATTCAATAATATTTTTATCCTTTTCTTTAAATAGCCTTTTGGTACGTAAATAACGATTAACATTGTATTCGTCATAGTTTGGAGAATTCTTGTCCACACTACTAATTCTTACCATATCCGATGAATGTATAAATTGGTTGTTCCCGATCCACATTCCTACATGAACTACTTTTTCTGCAGTTGAATCCGTTGCCTTTTTTCCAAAAAACAATAAATCACCTTTTCTTAATGCATCAAAATTTGATAAAGAATCTATGGAACTGCCCGTATGTACTTGTTGAGAAGCATCCCTAGGAATTACCATTCCGTTTAAATAATATACCGTTTTGGTAAAACCGCTACAATCTACCCCTTTGGTAGATGTGCCTCCCCATAAATAAGGAACACCCATGAGTGTTTTGGAGGTTTCCACCAAGGCATCTTCCTCTAAACTTAAGTTTTGCAACCAAGTATTATATACCTCTGCACTATTCATGGGTACAAATGCCATTCTACCATCAGGAAACTGGACTTTGTAATTACCATCTGCCACACCCATTAATTTAAGTAAACTGCCAGCAACCAAATCAGATATTCTAGTTGTTCCGTTTATAGTTTTAAAAGCATGGGCATAGGTATTGGTCACTATTACTTTGTTGCTTTTGGACCATAAATCTAACTTTTCTTTGTCCATTAATTCTATACCACCAGCATCTACCCAAGCCAGATACTGATCTGGCGTCTGAACCAAATACCAACCTCCTTCTTTTTTCAAAACACGTACCGATGTACCAAGAATTGCTTGAGTGGCAAGCTCTGCGGAGTGTTTGGGATTACTTCTTAAATTTGCTGTAGAAATATTGACCACTGCATAGTGATGCCCTTTAAGTTCTTTTGAGGGCAAAAGCCTCATCTCGTCCTTAAAATCTATTCCTTTGGCTCTTAGGAGAGCTCTTAAAGAATCCATTGCCTGCGGTTGGTTACTTTCACCCGTTAATACTATGCTTTCTGGTTGGTCCGCGACCTTAATATTAAAAAGCGCGGTTCTTTTATCAGGTGCAAAATAATTTTTTATGTTCGTAATCTCTTGCGCTATCATTTCCTTTTTCTCCCCAGATTTACAGGATATAAATAGGGTTATAAAAACTAATGCAAATGCTTTAAGAAATATTGTATTCTTCATACCCATTATATTTTGGTAGTATTTCCCTCGTGAATTTATGTAATTTTATCCCAAATGAAGAAACTTAAGGTTATAGAACTTTTTGCCGGTGTTGGCGGATTTAGATTAGGTCTTGAAGCTACGGATAAATTTAAAGTTGTGTGGAGCAACCAATGGGAACCTAGCACTAAAACCCAGCATGCCTCATTGGTGTATGAAGCTAGGTTTGGAAAAAGTAATCATAGCAATACAGATATATCTGAAGTACCTATAGATACCATTCCAGATGCGGATATTTTAGTAGGTGGTTTTCCTTGTCAGGATTATTCCGTAGCCACTACTCTACAGAATTCTAAAGGGCTAATTGGTAAAAAAGGGGTGTTATGGTGGAGTATCCATAGAATTTTATCGGAGAAAAAAAATCCACCAAAATATCTATTTTTAGAGAATGTAGATCGGCTACTAAAATCACCATCTACACAACGGGGAAGAGATTTTGCTATCATGCTCAAAAGTTTGGATGATTTAGGGTATGCCGTAGAATGGAGGGTCATTAATGCCGCAGATTATGGAATGCCACAAAGACGTAGGCGTATTTTTTTTATTGGATATCACAAATCCACATTACCTTTTAAAACACTTAAAAATGCAAAGGCAAATGATTGGATTTTTAAATTGAGTACTATTTCACATGCATTTCCTATAACCAGCACCAATTCTAAAATAAACTCTTTTAAAATTACCGATGACCTTGTTGCCCTATCGGAAAACTTCAATGTAGGAGAACAATTATCGCCTTTTCAAAACACAGGTTATTTCATAGACGGATCGGTACATACTACAAAAACAACAGCTGTTTATGATGGTAAAAGAGTTGTATTAGGTGATATATTGGAAAAAGAACCTGTAGAAGAAGAATTTTATATTCCTGAAAGTGATTATCCTAAATGGGAATATCTAAAAGGGGCAAAAAAAGAGGTTCGTAAGGCCAAATCTGGTTTTACATACAACTATAGTGAAGGCAGCATGATTTTTCCCGATGCTTTGGACAATGCATCGCGGACTATTATTACCGGTGAAGGAGGTAAAAGTCCGTCACGGTTTAAACATGTTATACAAACTTCCAAAGGATTGCGCAGACTTACTCCAAAGGAAGTAGAACGTTTAAATATGTTTCCTGAAAACCATACTGCACTTAATGGCATATCTAATACCAAACGCGTTTTTTTTATGGGAAATGCCCTGGTGGTAGGTGTGGTTCAAAAAATTGGAAAGTCTCTTTTTGATAAAATTCATTCATCTTGAAAAGTACGTTCACATCTGATTTGAATAAAGAAAGAAAACTTTCAATTCTATTGGATGCGTACTATAAAAAATATTTGACCAAGTATTCCACCAAACGTATTGTGGACATGAAAAAACAATTGGCCGGTATAGATATTGTTTTTACCCATAAACAAAGTAAGGCCGTTTATTATATTGATGAGAAAGCGCAATTAGATTATATTAACGATGACCTACCTACTTTTGCGTTTGAACTAACCTATTTCAAAAGGGACCTTTACAAAGAAGGTTGGCTTTTTGATGATAGAAAAAAAACGGATTTTTATGCCTTGGTCACTGCTATTTATGAAGATGAACCTTCTAGGTATACAACTTGCAAGATTACCATGGTAAACCGGCAAAAACTTTGTTCCTTTTTAAAAGAAAAGAAAATTACCAAAAGCACATTAGCTACATATTATCATAATGCTGGTACAAAACAAGGTAAATTAAGAATAAGGGAACTTGACCACCGTACGGAAGGTTACTTGTATTTTTCAACAATAAAGAAGGTTGAAAAACCAGTAAACTTGATTCTGAGATTAGACTATCTTATTGAAAATGGTTTGGCAAAACGTCTTGCATAGCTTTATTGAAAACTCTTAACATATTGTTAATCAGTATTTAAAATTTGTAATTCTGCTAGAATTTGATATCTTATAAGGTATGGTAAAAGTAGAAAAGTCAGAAAACACGGAATTCTTAGAAAAATCGATACAACATTTAGAAGCTACAGGTTTTGAAAATATCAAGGCTGATATAGAGGGCTATGAAACACCCAAATCATATTCAAGAAAAGGTAAAGATGATAATATTACCCCAGATATCGTAGCAGTAAAAAATGGTAGAAAATATTATTTTGATATCAGTTTAAAATCACACAGAACTAGATTATTAAAATCTAAATGGCTTTTCTTGGATACATTGAGCAGAATGAATTCCAATAGGTTCAGAATAATAACTACTAGAGGACATTATAAGTTTACGGACTCTATGTTAGAAGACATAAATTTAAGTAACAAAACACCCATTAAAATTTAAGATAAGTAAGCTATTACTATTTATATAAAATGCCGCATTTCTGCGGCATTTTTAATTCCTTAGCATTTGAATGTGTGGTATGCCATCTTCCAAGTATTCTTCACCAACCGTTTTAAAACCTAATGAAGTGTAAAATTTTATTAGATAAGTTTGTGCAGATAATTTTATCCTTTCTTCCTTAAAATTATCCTTTATACCTTGTATTGAACTCACCATGATTTCCTTTCCATAACCAAAGCGTCTGTATTGTTCACTTACGGCAACTCTACCAATACTAGCCTCACTAAAATAATCCCCAGGTCCAAAAATTCTGGTATAAGCTACCATGGTGTCATTAGCAACGCCAATAACATGCAGGGCTTTTTTGTCCTTATTATCTAAATCTTGATAAACGCAATTTTGTTCCACTACAAATATTTCGCTTCTTAATTTTAAAAGCTCATAAAGTTCATTTAAACTTAATTCATTGAACTTCTTAATAGAGATATCAAGCATATTTTACTTTACTAACGGTTTATGTTTATATCTTTTAAATTTAACTACTTGTATTCTAGTGGTCTATATTTTAGATAACATGGTTATGAACATATAGAACTTTAAACCGGTATTTTTTCTACCCTACGTTCATGCCTTCCTCCACTAAAAGAAGTAGATAAAAAAGTCTTTACCATTTCCAAAGCTTGTGGCAAAGAAATATAACGTGCCGGTAAACTTAAAATATTGGCATCATTGTGTTCCCTGGCCAATTGGGTAATCTCTTTATTCCAACATAGCGCGGCCCTTACGTTTTGCTGTTTATTTGCAGTCATACAGGCCCCATTACCGCTACCACAAATAATAATTCCCAAATCCACGCTACCTTTTTCAACATCATAGGCTACAGGATGTGCGTGATCAGGATAATCTACACTATCAGTACCATCCGTACCGTGGTTGATAACTTCAATTTGCATAGATTTCAATAATCCAATAATAGCTAGTTTGTATTCCGTACCTGCGTGGTCATTACCAATAGCTACTTTCATAAGCGTATTTATTATAGGTTAATAAGTTCTTAGATAATTATCCTGGGGGAAAGATAAAACCTTGCTAAAGGTACGATAATCAGGTATTCACAACAAAATATAAGTAGTACACAACAATTATTGCTAGCTTAAAATTAATCGTTGTTAATTACTCCGTTATAAGCAAGATTAGTAGATGCATAAAATGTTTAAAAAAAACTGCTAAAAAACTTGCTTTTGGAATTTTATAGCTGCTTACACTTTATTTATAAAAAGGATGAATTTAATTTTAAAAAAGTATTAGTTCATTTTCATCAAAAAAAAGTCTCCCGTTAACATAAAATTTACATTTAGTTATTAAAAAATTCATGTTAATAGCAGTTATAAACGTTTATTCATAACTTCTCAAAATTCTGATTTTCAATTGTATTAAAAAGGTATATCCTGTCAACAACTTTTGGTATGTCATAAAGTCAAGAAATATTCAAATAAGTTATATCAGTTATGAACAGCCTATAATAACCATTAATATTTAATTTAATTTAAAAGAAAAACTGAATATTATATAGTAATTGTTGATAACAGTCAATTCTATATCCTTTACAATAAAAGTTGGTTTATTAGTAGTGGATTATAATTCGTAATTTTCCAACAAATAAAAAGATGAATGTCGAAAAGAAATAAGAAGGCGAAGAATCATAGAACAAATGAAATTACCAAAGGTATTTTTACCGTTCTGGAAAATGAACCGAATAAAAGCTTCAATTACAAGCAAATAGCCGCCAAAATTAATGTTACCAATGCTCAAGATAGAAATACGCTTATTAAAAGATTAACGCAATTAAAAGAGAAAAAACGTATCCAAGAAATTGATAGAGGGCAATATAAGGTATTGGAAGATTCTAAAAGTGTACATGAGGGTACGGTTGATGTTACCGGAAAGGGTAATGCCTATATTATTGTGGAAGGTATGGACGATGATATTTTTATACCCTCTCATAAATTAAACAAAGCATTTCATAAGGATAAGGTTGAAGTTTATATATATCCCAGAAAGAAAAGTAAAAAACTTGAAGGTGAAGTAGTTAGAATTTTAGAGCGTTATAAAACAACCTTTGTTGGTATTGTTGATATGCAAAAGACCTTTGCTTTTGTAAGACCTTCAGATTTTAGAATGTATACAGATATATTCGTTTCCAAGGACAAACTAGGAGATGCAAAAGATGGTGAAAAGGTTTTGGTTGAAATAATGGATTGGCCAGATGATGTTGATTCACCTTTTGGAAAAGTAACCGAAGTTTTAGGAATACCGGGTGAACATGATACGGAAATTCATTCTATACTTGCTGAATATGGTCTACCCTATTCCTTTCCTACAGAAGTACAACATTTTGCAGATCAATTAGATACGTCTATAAAAAAAGAAGAAATTCTAAAACGTAAGGACTTAAGAGATGTTTTAACGTTTACCATTGATCCAAAAGACGCAAAAGATTTTGATGATGCTCTTTCTTTTAGAAAATTAGAGAACGGTAATTTTGAAATAGGTATCCATATTGCTGATGTATCTCATTACCTAGAAAAAGATACCATATTAGACGAAGAAGCCTATAACCGTGCAACTTCTGTGTACTTGGTAGACCGCGTTGTTCCTATGTTACCGGAAGTATTATCCAATAACGCATGTTCATTGAGACCCAATGAAGAAAAATATACGTTTTCCGCAATTTTTGAATTGGATGATAAGGCTGTATTGAGAAATCAATGGTTTGGTAGAACGGTTATTAATTCTAACGAAAGATTTGCCTATGAAGAAGCACAGTACATTATAGAAAATGGTAATGGAGCAATTCCTAAAGATATTTCTATAAGGGACAATGGAGCTTACCAAGTTTCCAAAGAAGTAGTAGAAGCTACTTTGACCATGGATAAGTTGGCAAAGATTATGCGCGATAAACGTATGGATAAAGGAGCGTTGTCATTTGATAAGGTTGAAGTACGTTTTAATTTGGATGAAAATAATAATCCAGTAGGAGTTTATTTCAAGGAATCTAAAGATGCCAATAAGTTAATAGAAGAGTTTATGCTCTTGGCCAATAGAAAAGTAGCTGAATTTATAGGAAAGCAAAAGCCAAAGAAGACTTTTGTATATAGAATACATGATGATCCAGATCCAGATAAATTAATGGCTTTGAACGGTATTGTATCTAAATTTGGTCATAAACTGGATTTTAAGGATAAAAAATCTATAAGTTCTTCCTTAAATCAATTATTGCAGGATGTAAAGGGAAAGAAAGAACAGAATATGGTAGATACTTTGACCATACGTAGTATGAGCAAGGCAGTGTATACCATAGATAATATAGGACATTATGGTTTAGCTTTTGATTACTATACCCATTTTACTTCACCAATACGTAGATATCCGGATGTAATGGTACATAGATTGTTACAGCATTATTTAGATGGTGGTAAGTCTGTTAAAGATGAAGAATATCAAAAGAAATGTAAGCATTCTTCAGATATGGAATATTTAGCCTCTAGTGCGGAACGTGATTCTATAAAGTATATGCAGATTAAATTTATGCAGGATCATAAAGATGAAGAATTTAAAGGGGTAATCAGCGGTGTTACGGAATGGGGAATTTATGTTGAAATAATTGCTAATAGATGCGAGGGTATGATCAGAATCAGGGATATCAAAGGAGATTATTTTATCTTTGATGAAAAGCAATATGCTATAATTGGCGAAAGAACTAAGAAGAAATATCAATTGGGTGATGAAGTGACCGTTATGGTAAAAAGCACTGATCTGATTAAAAGACACCTTGATTTTGCTTTAATTCCGGATGATAAAAAATAATTTGGAACGAATTTTGGTATAAGGTCGCTGAAAAAGGGAAGTTAATTTTCCCTATTAAACAAGTTTATACGTAAAGAATGAAACAAATAAGTATTATAGTGTTTCTCTTTGTTTTTATTTTGGTCAATGGCCAGGATAATAAGGTTACTCAAAATTTACAGGCTTTTAAGGAAATCAAAGGGTTTGATGGGTTATCTATTAATCTGATTAAATCAAATGAAAACAAAGCGGTAATAACAGGTGAAAATACTTCTAATGTCGTCATTGTTAATAATAATGGTATTCTAAAGATTAGAATGCAAATTGTAAAGATTTTTAGTGGATATAAAACATTTATAGATCTGTATTATTCCAATCCTTTAGTGGTTATTGATGTCAACGAAGATGCTAGAATTATTACAGAAGATATTATAAAACAAGATGTTCTAGAGCTAAAGGCGCAAGAAGGCGGAGAGTTAACGGTACAGGCAGAGGTAGAACAAATGTTGATTAAATCTGTTTCTGGTGGAATTATAAAAACTTCCGGTAGCGCAAATCTGCAGGATGTTCAAATTAATACTGGTGGTGTTTATGAGGGCAAAAATTTTGTAACCAATTTTTCTACCATTAATGTTAATGCTGGATCTAGAGCAGAAATTAATGCTAAAGACTATGTAAAAGCCACGGTAAAAGCGGGCGGAGAAGTACTTGTTTTTGGCAATCCTACAAAATTAGAAGAAAAAACGGTCTTTGGTGGTACCATTAAAAGAATGTAATTTTTCATGATAGAAGATATTCAGGCAGCAATTCCCTTAGGTTTCTTTTTGAGCTTTATGGTAGGTCCTGTATTCTTTGTTTTATTGCAGACCAGTGCAGTTAAAGGATTTAGAGCGGCCATTACTTTTGATTTAGGTGTACTACTGGCCGATGTGTTATTTATAATTCTGGCTTACTTTAGTAGTTTTCAGTTACTTGAAAATTTAAGTAATCAGCCTGGATTGTATGTTTTCGGCGGTGTTATTTTATTGATTTATGGACTTTTTACTTTTTTTAAAGTAGGTAATATAACCTTGCCGGAAGAATCTAGGAAGATTAGAAAATCAGATTTTTTTGGTTTATTTATAAAGGGGTTCCTTCTAAATTTTATAAATATAGGGGTTTTGGTCTTTTGGTTGGGAATAATCATTATAGTGGGTCCAAGTTTAGATAATCAACCTAATAGATTTATAACATTTTTCGCAACGGTATTAATTTCTTATTTTATAACAGATATATTTAAAATATTGTTAGCCAAACAGTTAAGAAGAAAATTAACCGTTAATAGAATAATATTAATTAAGAAATTAATTGGTATTATTTTGATAATTTGTGGTGTAGTGCTAATTATTAAAGGATTTTTACCAAAAAATCAATTCAATATAGAAAAGAAATTAGAGAACTTAGAGTATAGTATTGTACAATAAAAAAAGCCGGTAAAACATTACCGGCTTTTTAATTGGTAAAAATCTTATTTATTTTTTGTACTTATCGTTTAAGATTTTAACAATTTCATCAGTAAGGTCATTGGTTTCTTTTCCGTAAAGAACACTACCACCATCACCTCCACCTAGAATATAGGAATAGCCATTAGCTTTACCGTAAGCTTTTATTTCTTTTTTAACGGATGATACAATACTGTCCATTTCTGTTTGCCCTTCTAGTTGAAGTTGTTGATCTTGTTGTTGTAATTGTTGACCTATCATTTGTCCTTTTTGTTGCATAGCAGCATATTCTTCCTGTGCTTTGCTTTGGGACATTGATTGGGCTTTACTTTGGAATGCTTGTGCTTCCATTTGAAAAGCTTGAGAAATACTATCTCTTCTCTTTGCTAGTACATCTGCCCTTTCCTTAAATTTAGCTTCAACATCAATTTTTTGTTGATACTCATCCATTAATTTAACATTATCGACATATCCTATTTTTTCTTGTTGGCAAGATGCCAATAATACAATTGCCAATAATACAATAACGTTTTTCATTTTTTTCATTTTTAGATGTTGCAAAAGTAGTAAAGCTTTTTAGAAGGTTAATAGTTAATTTATAGAGATATGAGGTACTATTTTGATAAGTATTAATTTTTATTATGGTAATATCGTTTATTATCAAAATATCTTATTTATATACGTTTATTTTAAGACGATATAAGAGAGTTTTATAAAATAGATATATATTATATAGGTTATAATAAGATATACTACTTAAACTGGCTTAAAATTAATTTTTACCTCTTTTTAGGGTATATATTAACGATGAATACTCTCCTGATGTTCTAGCTTGGTAATTTGATAACCATCCTCTATAAAACGCCTTTATGTAGTTGGCTTTTCCATTTTTATATTTCTCTGATAATAGGGATACATAATAGGAGTCAAAATACATGGGTTTAATTTCCTGAATTTTATATCCATGTTGTTTGAATACAGCTTCAATTGAATTTTTGGAAAAATGCCATAGATGTCTTGGAACATCATATGCAGCCCAATGCGTTTTATAATATTTAGCATCATAAGATTTAAAATTTGGTACTGCTATAATTAAAGTTCCTTCTTGTTCTAATAGGGAATCAATTTTTGTAATTTCCTCGTTTAAATTTGGTAGGTGCTCTAGTACATGCCACAAAGTTATAATATTGAATTTTTTTCCATTTAGATGATCTAGGGTTTCGTGGATATCTATTTGTTTATTTTTACCTTTTTCTCTTGCCAATTTATTTGGCTCTACTCCTACAACCTTCCAATTTTTTGTTTTGGCTTGGATAAGAAATTCTCCGGTTCCTGTACCAATATCCAATAATGTTTTAGATTTTTTTTGAAATTTAGTGATATACTTTATTTTTTGATTTAAGGTATATTTTTTTACTAATAAATATAGTTTATCTATTAATTTTTTAGATTGATCCTTATGAGAAATATAGGAATCTTTTGGGTAATATTTACCTAGATTTTCTGGTTTGGGTGTAGTGATAAGCATATCAAAATTAGCTTCATATTCAAGATTAAATGACTCTTGACTCAATGAATAATCTTTGGTTTTGATATATGTCGTTCTCTTTGACATTGATTATTTTCGTTAGTGTTATTTTTCATTGTTCCACGTGGAACAATTTCCCCTACCGGCCCAAGAAAACCAAAAGTACACTAATGTCACTTGGGGTGACTCCACTTATTCTTGAAGCTTGGGATATGGTTACAGGTTTAATTTTGGAAAGTTTTTCCCTTGCCTCGTAGGAAAGTGATTTTAATTTTGTGTAATCAAATCCTTCAGGAATTTTAACGGCTTCTAATCTGTGTAATTTATCTGCATTTACTTTTTCCTTTGCTATATATCCAGAGTATTTAATTTGTATTTCCGTTTGTTC